>CAYGNZ010000005.1:23698-24446 GCA_964351345.1 uncultured Bdellovibrionales bacterium
ACCCGACGGTATTGTTTGGCACCGGTATCGAGGCTGGCAAGAACCATCCCGGCGTAGCCAGAAATAACGGTGAGTAAATTATTAAAGTCGTGGGCTACACCCCCTGCAAGCCGCCCGACCGCCTCCATCTTCTGCGACCAGCGAAGTTGCTCCTCCAGAGAACGCTGCTCGGTGACATCGGCTATCACGCCAATTGAGCCAACGATTTCTCCTAGGTTATCTCGCAGTGGTCCTGCTTTCGTCTCAAGCCAACGCTCTTGCCCATCCTCGTTAAATATCCGTACCTCGTATTGTTCTGCCTGGCCCCGACGTCGCTCATCATAACGACGTTGCATCCGAATACTAAATTCTTGATATTCTTCCTCCGCATCAGAGTAGCGATCTCGGATTTTCTCTGGATAGTAGACATCAGAAACACGCTTGCCTTCTATTTCTCCGCGAACTGCCCCAGTGATTTGAGTGAGACGATAATTCGAATATTGAATCACGCCATCCGTATCGCAAATTACGATACCCTCCATCAGACTCTCAATGACGTTACGAAACTTCGCCTCAGCATCGCGCTCCGCAGATTCGAGGTGTTGCACCCGCTCAGAGAGTTGAGACTCGCGCTCTAAACGAACAATGGTCTGACCGAGAATCTCACTTACCTCCCGCAAGAAGATTTCTTCGGAGTAGCTCCACGCTAAACTTGGTTTTACGGAATGAACCAGGAGTAGCCCCGCAAGGCCTTCAGGCATTTTAAAAC
>CAYGNZ010000006.1:0-4633 GCA_964351345.1 uncultured Bdellovibrionales bacterium
CCGGGTATTAATGTGGTGCTATTATATCCTCGCGGCAACGTGAGCCCTCTTCAGGAGCATCAACTTACCACGCTCGGTCACAATATCACCGCGCTCGAAATCGATGGCATGTTTGACGATTGTCAGCGCATGGTGAAAGAAGCCTTCACCGATAAAGAGTTAGCAGAGAGCTTCGAACTCACCTCAGCAAACTCAATCAACATCGCTCGACTTATTCCCCAGTCATTTTACTACGTGCACGCAGCCGCTGAGTTACAGAGAAAGTATGGCAAGAACGTCGGGGTTGCTTTCTCTGTTCCGAGCGGAAACTTTGGTAATCTGACCGCCGGAATATTTGCCTCCCGTTACGGCATTCCTCTCGAGCCATTCATCGCATCGACAAACCGCAACGATACTTTCGTGCGTTACATTGACAGCAACTCCTATGAGCCAAAAGCATCAATCGCCACAATTTCAAACGCGATGGATGTGGGCAATCCGAGCAACTTCGCCCGCCTGATGGAATTATACCCTGAGGGCAGCAGCACAATGCAGAAAGAAATTCGGGCAGTTTCATTTAACGATTCCCAAACGAGGGAAATGATCGCGTCTTGCGACAAACGCTATAACTACCTTCTTTGTCCGCACGGAGCGGTTGCCATGCTTGGTATGGAGCATTTTCGAGCACAGTATCCAGCCGAGACGCAACACGTGGTCGTAGCAACGGCACATCCTGCCAAGTTCGATCAAGTAATGGAATCTGTCGTGCCAGGGAAAACCAAAATTCCGGCAGAACTTCAACAACTCCTAGGCAAGGAAAAGCGCGCGGTTGCTCTTGGGCCGAATTTTGCAGATCTTAAAGAGTTTTTACTCAGTCGTTAGTCCTCGCTCGGCTCGGGCAATACTTCGTTTTTAAATATGGGAGGTCCCACATCGGTTTGGCCGCGGTATTTTCCATCGTCGTCGTATGAAGACTCTGTCGGAGTATTTAAATCAAACAAGACGGCGCGAGCTATCTTCATCCGAGGATAAAGACGAATACCATTAGGACCGTTATTCGCGAGTTCAAGAGTAATCGCTCGTGCACGGTGCCCCGGATACACTAGCATTGCTGTTTGCACGACCGTAAGGCCTAAGCGGGCAAGCGTACTCCGCCCTTCAATCAAAAATCCTAGTCCAGTTCCGACACTGACTTTTTCGTAGGTCGCTCCAAGAATAAAGCCTCCCGGCTCAAGCGTATACGGCATGTCTGGTGAGAGGACGATTTCCTCATACTCAGGAAGTTCATTGCGTAACACATCGACAATCATTCCGGGCTTCGGACGCAACAGAAGCTCTCCAAGATGCAGACGCAATCCGGCGGGTCGAATCGCTCCTTCAAATAAGGGATCCACCGCTAAGCTTCCATTATCAATGGCTGCTTTTATGTCTTCAGAGGACAACATGGTACTAATACCTCATACGATTTTCAGGTAAATTAAGTTAAGAACTAGCTGATATGTGAACTTTTCGCGATGAGTTTACTTCTCTAACAATTCTTTAGATTTATCATCTGCATTTTCTTGGTTTACGCTACTAAGAATAGGCAGTATACCTGTAGGCGTAAGGTAGCCGAAAGCGGCTACTCCGGGATGCACAGAGGAGCAAGCAACAATGAAACGTCTTTTACTCGCTTTCGCCATAGTCTCACTTCTTACCACTGCCGCCTGCACGCGGCCCAACATCACGCTCACTGTGGCATCTGAAAAAGAGCGTATCCCTTACCCCAAATTCCGTGCAGATGACCTTTCCGCTGACGGTGTGTGGCCAGAATTTTCTGAGATAAAGGTGTATCACGTCAGTGACTGCGTGGTACCGAAGTGTCCAATTGTATGGCAGGTAGTCGTGTCAGAGGACAGAAGTCCGCGAGAGATAATTTACGGAGCGCTTCCCTCTTTTGGTGCGCAAACTATTATCGCGAGTGCGCCTTTGGAGCGAGGAGAGCGTTACCGCATGGAGCTCGGCACCGCTTCCGGCACAAGACAGTCAGGTTCGGGATTCATCAACTTTAGCGTCGATGATAACGGCTTTGTATCCCGTCTGCCTTCAAAACAAACTCAAGAGCAGTAGGGAAAAATTAGTTTCTTTACAGGGCCGTACGAACATCGATTGGGGACTCTTTGTTAGAGTCCCCCGGCAAACCCTCTATCCGTTTGCTGCTATTGGCCCCTGACCAGCACGATATTCTTCTACCAAAGTTTGTAGTTCAGAGAGAAAATGCTCCATGTCAGGAACATACGCACCTCTGTTGCGTTGCTCTTTCAAGCTTGCGTAATGTTGCTTGAGGTAAGTCGAATACTTTCTACGTCTGGTTTCTGAACTGCATGTACGCTGTTTCATAACCCGTTCCTCTAGTTAATGTGTGTTCTCCTGTTTTGACGTATCGGTATTCAAAACCTTTCAAAAGCTTACTAAAGTATATGAGCAATAATTGAGTACACTACTCAGGAAACCACCTCCTCTTGCTGCAATCAGAGAAGACAGTTAATACCAAGCTTTCTCCTCCATTCTCTCAAAAAGGGCCCCGATGAGTTTCGCACAAAAACTAAAAAACTATGCTGAGGTAATTGTTGCTCACGGACTTAACGTTCAAAAAGATCAAGTGGTCAACATTAGTACAGAAGCAATACACCGCAACCTTGCTCTGTTAATTGCCGATGCAGCCTACGAACGTGGTGCGAAGTTTGTAAATATTGATCTTAGTGAACCGCGGCTACACCGACTTCGTATTTTAAAATCGACTGAGGAAAATCTAAAGTATGTGCCCGAATACGTCGGTGAGAAGTATCGTGAATTGGTAGACACCACTGCGGCAAACCTAAAACTCATCGGCAGCGAAGATCCAGACATCTTATCTGATCTCGATCCCAAACGGCTGAATACCGTACGACTCACGAATCACATGGCTGTAAAGTATTTCTATGATGAAGGGATTGGAAAATCGAAAGTGCATTGGACTGTCGCTGCTGCGGCAACGCCGAAGTGGGGCCAGAAAGTATTTCCGCAAGCCAACCCTGATGAAGCGTGTGACTTACTTTGGGAAGAAATTTTCAAAATCTGTCGTGCAAATCTCGATGACCCAATCGAAGAATGGAAGGAGCATAATGAGCGTCTACACTCGCGCTCAAAACAGCTCAACGATATGCAGATTCGCGAGCTGCATTTTACCGGCGGTGGTACCGATCTGCGCATCGGACTCTCTGAGAAGGCAAAGTTTAAGGGTGGAACTGATATCAGCCCAAGAAAGGTTCCATTTGAGCCAAATGTTCCGACCGAGGAAGTATTTACCACTCCCGATTACCGAAAGACTGAGGGATTTGTAAAAACCACTCGACCCTTTCTCATTAATGGAAAACTCATTGTCGGTTTGGAATTAAAATTTGAGAAGGGAGAGATCACTTCGTTTACCGCAGATGAGGGGGAGGATACCTTTCGCGAATATATTTCCAGCGACGACGGCGCGAACCAATTGGGAGAGGTTGCTCTCGTCGGCATTGATTCCCCCGTTTTCAAAAGCGGGCTAGTATTTCAGGAAATCCTATTTGACGAGAACGCGGCCTGCCATATCGCGGTGGGCTCTGCCTATAAGTTCTGTCTAGAAGGCGGTGAATCGATGAGCAAAGAGCAGCTCGCGGATTGCGGTTGCAACGAAAGCACCGTGCATACCGACATGATGATTTCCAATGAAGCGGTTGATGTCACGGCACGCACAGCCAATGGAGAGGAAATACCTCTACTTCGGGCTGGGTCTTGGGTTCTCTAAAGGAGTTCCCTACTCAACAAGCACGTTGCAGTCTTGTGATCGCACGTTGGATTTCATCGAAGCGACGTGCGATTCCTTTATATAACCGTGATGCCGGCGTCATTGAATGTAAGGCGGAGGAGAGACTAGTCAGTTCGTCCTTGCTCAGCTCAGCACATGGGAGGAAATACGTGCGGATCGTGAATAGCGCCGCATCAAGCTCAGGGAAGCCGTGCGTAGTTTGCCGTTCGATTCGTAAAAATAGGTCTTTGACATGACCATCAAAGTTCCTTCCACTGGAAATTCCAGGTGGAGGCGAGGGGTGATGGTTCAGCACCGTGTCATCACTTATCCCCCAGGCAAAACGCTCAAATGGACCTTTCAAGATCATGCCTCTCACTAATTGACTTGCACTGGCATTCACTTTCTCAATCTCTGCGATGGGTTGATGGATCTCGACAAAGGTTTTGCCAATTTTTGATTCTGGCGACCAGTGGTTTGGTGCACAAAGGTGTAGTGCTATCGTACGGTCCTTTTTCTCAGGCATCACCACGATTGCAAGATCCTCTTGTAGCTGCGAGGCAACCGCATCAAAGAGCGAGCGGTAGCGTAAGGGTGCAAACAACTCACCTTCCGAAGAGTACTGTAGTAGTTCGTTTGTCAGAGAACAGCGTAGCTCAAACTGAGCGCCAACTTGCTCCAACGCAAAATAAGCTCCAGACTCCTTCACAAGACGGCGAATGATCCACAGCGCTACCGAGCTTTCGGTAGCTGCGATATTACTGTCTGTCAGATAGTACTTTTGCATGCCTTCCACTCGACATGCCTCTTTGTTCGCACGGTAGCGTGGGAAACTCCGATCAAACTGAAAAA
>CAYGNZ010000006.1:4643-16703 GCA_964351345.1 uncultured Bdellovibrionales bacterium
GAAAAACCTTGTCTTTTCTGTCTTTGCTCTGAAGGGCATCGGTGAGGGTACGCAGGCCTGCGCGCACCTGATATCGAGCATCTTCGATGGGAAAATATCTAATTGGCGGATCGAGTCTCATTTTTTTACTTCTGCTTTTGCAGCCGCACGTCTCCAGCGAGTGGGAGAATTGCTAAAAAAGTAAAGTTATTTTAGCTCCTTATCCTCCCAACTGAAGAAATGTCCTATGCCCATTGTATCATAAAGCACCTAGGCTATTCGCTGAACTAAGAAGCTTTAGCGAGAAAGCGATGATGCCGACATTCAATTATAAGCGCAGTAATTACGCCACTGCTGCTTGTGAGGTTTTAGCTAAGGTCTTAGGAGGCGTCTCAGTGATCGATCACGAAGTTCCACCAACCAAAATTCTTTTCATTGAAGATAACGAAGCTGCGTTTCAAATCTTGCAGTGCATTGCTCGCGCGATCCTAACACTGCCACCGATTGAGCTCTTTCATGCTCGGGATGCAAGCGAAGCACTCGCGATGCTCGACACCCTTGAGCCAGACGTTATCGTGATTGACGAGGATATCAGCGAAGAACGAGAACTCCTGATGGATAGTTTGAGTGTTGATCATCCGCCAATCATCTTGCAAACCGATGAAGACAGTATTGAGGAGGCAGTCGCTTCTCTCAATCACGAAGTCACTCGCTTACCGCGAGGCGACAGCTTAGAAGGAATACATAATACTTTGAAAGTTGCTGCCGAACTCGGTGAGAAATTCACCGGTAATCGCGTATCACGAAGCCTTCACTAAGAAATTATTAGTGCAGTACCGCAAAAACGTATGGTGAGCGACACCTGCTATTGCTCGGTCGCGGGTGAGAGCGCGCTAAGTTCTTCGAACTGTTCATTTACCTGCGTAAGCTGCGATTTGGTTTCCTTTAAAACATCTTTGCAAACTTTAATTGACTCAAGGGCATCTTTCATTCGTGGTACGAGCTGATCGATAGATACCTTGTTTTCTTGTAGTTCCTGTGAGAGCTCTTCGAGCTTTCGGAAATTTGTCTCAAACGCTTGGTCGTCTTTTTTCGCTTTCGTCATTTGGCACCTACTGCACTTTTACTTTTCTTGTATCATCAATAAACTGTAGCATCATCTCGTCTCCGGGATCTAATTCCTCGGCTCTCAAAATTAGCTTCTCCTGAACGACACTTCTCACCATCACAAATCCTCGTTTGAGTTGAGTTTCGGGAGCAGAGTCAGAGATAATTCGCTCTAGGGACTCGAGTGCGCGATTAGATTTTTCGAACAGCACATTCGCGCGCTCACTTAAACTCTCCATCCTCTGCAATCGAAATTGGTTTCGCTCAAGCGTTCTTTCACCAAGCGCCCGAGTGCGCCCCACTAACCCAAGAAAACGTTCGCTCGCGTTTCGGTAACTCTGTTCCGCGATAACCGCGAGCGGATGAACAACGGTAGTGAAACGACGTCTCGCCTCGGTCGCCACGTTTCGTGCCTGGAGTGGAAGCTGGAGTTGCAGGCGAGAAAGAGATTCCACATGTCCTCGATACACATGTGCGACCATCGCTTGAATACTCACCGAGACATCATTGACCCGCTGCTGGAGAAGCTGAACCAAGTTTTCTGATCGATGAACAATGATTTTGGTAAATTCCTTAATGGACTGCCGCCGTTCGCGAACAAGTTCAGCAAAAAATCGACCTAAGTCTTTCGGCACACCCAGTGCCAAAAAACTCACATCTTGCACCGAAGATTGATCCTCTTGGTGGCCGATCGCGGAGAATACAGGAATCGGTGCGAGGCAAACCGCCTTCGCCACTTCGTACTCACTAAACACGGCGAGGTCTCCTGCGCTTCCTCCGCCACGAAAAATAAGGATTGCATCTAACTCGGTATGCTTTGAAAGCGTTTCAATTCCTTTGATGATACTAGCCTTTGCCTCCGCTCCTTGCACACTGACGTTCATCCAATACAGTTCAAAACCGAACTGAGATTCATCGAGTGATGCGCGGAAGTCATTAATCACCGTGCCACCGGAACTGGTGAGCAACCCCAACTTCCTTGGTAAAAATGGTAGATGCTGCTGCTTATTTTGCTCAAAGAGCCCTTCGGCCTTGAGTCGCTCATTTGTTTTTTCTCGAAGTGCTGCCAGTTTTCCTAAAGTGAATTCCGGCACAACACCAACTACCACAAGTGAGAGCGAGGCTCGCCGTGGATTAAGACTCATCTCCACTTTAAACATCACTTGAAGTTCAGGTTCGAGGACAAAGCCGGCTGCGGTGAGTGGCGCAAGGACTTTCTCCGCATCGCGCCAAATAACGCAATTTACGATTGTATCGGTATCGTCTGCATCGCCTAAGTCTAGGTAGAGTCGTCCACCGCGTGCTTCTTTCACTGAACGCAGCACTCCATGGACATATACGGTAGTCGGAAATGCGCGGCGTAGGACACTTTTGACTTCATCAACAAGCGCAGAAACCGAGTACCCTTCTGGAACCGCACCCTTTGCTTTTGAGGTCTTCTTATTAATCGCGCCGCTTGTTTGTTGCACAAGCGTAGAAACTTGCTCCTGCATCCGAGCGTTTTGGACTGCTTGGGCTGAAGAGTCATTTTTCGACACCGCCTTGCGGGATTGAGATTCAGCGCTCGCACCTATCTCCTCAATCGCAATGTCGTCGAACTGCTCAGAGAGTTCCTCTACGGAGAGAGTAAATTGGTGAATTTCCCATTCTTTGTTTGCTGGATTCCAGCGCGCTCGCGAGGCTCCAATTTCCTTGATCTTTTCTTTGGCATGAAAGGTGCCCGAGCCTGAAAAAAAGGCGATTCTTTCATTTCGATCAATTCGAACATTAAGTGAGGCCACAGAGATTTTGTTTACCGCTGGATGTTTGTATCGCGCCTGAATGAGTCAGAATAAAGCATCAGGGAACTTTTCCCGAGAAGCGGGCACTGCAGAGACTCAGCGACCCCTTGCTGCTTTCAATTGATATCACAATGAGCTTAGAGAAGTCACCTCTCAGTGAACATCAAGTCGGGACGCAAGTTGGTGAGGGCGCTCTAGATGCAGCAGAATAGCGAGTGATCTGGAGTCCGTGGTTTTTCGTGCGCGATGAGAAAAGTTGCTAGTAGGCCTCGGCCAAGATTTTCTCAAGCGCTTTTGATTTCTTAGGAGCAGCAGTCTGTTTTCTTCGTCCGCGACCACCCGTGTACGATTTCTTTCTTCGGTCTTCAAGGGTGCTTCGATTGGGCAATTCGATATCGGCCACCGTGCCGGAAATTCCGGTTCGCTCTTTTTCCTCATGCATCGCTTTAGAAAGAATTTCACCCATTCTTCCCAAAGCACGAGACTTTACTCTCGAGATATGGCAGCGACAATATTCCAGCTCTTCTGCAATATGAACCAGTGGCTCATCGTAAACAAAGTAGCGAATCAACACCTCTTGCTCCAGGGGATCAAGCTGCGCACAAGCCTCCCAGCAGGCGCTGGCGACTTGTCTTTTTTCAATAATTCTTTCAGGGTTGTTGTTCTCGATTGTACTCATATTCCAACCGAAAGTTGCGTGCTCGATTGGAAGTGTTTCTGTATTCGTTGATCCCGGCATTAGTTTTAGAACTTTTTGCTCCTGAATCATTCGTGAGATTTCTTTAAGCAGCATTCCTCGAAGGTGGTAAAAGAAGAATGTCTTGAATGCTACGCCTTTTGAGGGGTCAAAACGCACTGCCGCTTCACAAAGCGCTGCGCCAACCACACTGACCACTTCATCCGGATTCATCCGGATTCTCCAACTCTTGAGAAAACTCCAAGCAAGGCGTTTGCCGTGTTCTTGGTGCTCAACGATTATTTGATCTCTTTTTTTACTGGTAAGCTTTTTTGCTTTTGTTGGCTTCTTGGTACTTTGATCTGCTTGATCTGTTGGAGCAGATTTTTTTGAAACCTTTTTTGCTGCGCTTGAACCCATACGTGTTCCTACCTCCCAAAAACCTTCATTCCCCTCCTTTTGCCGCCCGTGACTTCTGTGGGGAGATGAATCGATATGCCTAGTACCAGGACACCCCGCGCGGTATCGCCGTACTAAGCTAATGTCGAAGAAATTTCGTCTATTCGAGGCCAGAGATTAGAAAAAGCGTCGTAGAAGGCGCAATGCGGTGCAGAACCGGCGGAGCTTACTAAGCAGCCCGCTACAAGATTGTTATGACACCTTGTTCGAATGTGTGTGATATAGGTTGAAATACCTGCTACTAACCGGGTAAATCCACAAACATCTAAAAACACTCGCTTTTTTAGAGCAACTTCGCCCCATTAGGAACGGAGACATCAGGGGAAAGCAAGACTATCTCGCCTTGTTCATCAGTTACGCCAGTGGTGAGACATTCCGACATGAAGGGTCCGATCTGTTTTTTGGGGAAGTTAATTACGGCAAGAATCTGCTTACCAACGAGCTCCTCTTCGCCGTAATGCCCGGTGATTTGAGCACTGGATTTCTTCGTCCCAAACTCCCCAAAGTCGATTAATAGCTTGTATGCGGGCTTTCGAGCTTCAGGAAAAGCCTCTACCTTTAGAATCGTGCCCACGCGCAATTCAACTTTTTCAAAATCATTCCAGGTGATCTGTTCCATTTTCCCTCAGAGTAAAGTCTTTTTTAGCAGGGTAGCTTGCGCCAGAGATCTGAGCAATCTTTGGCCAGTTGTTGAGAATTAGCGCGGTACCCGCTATTTTTAGATGACCGTTCCTTCTAATGCCGACACCTACCTGCAATGAGCGGCTACCAATACCGTGCAGACCAAAGCTACCGACTGATTTCTCAGAGGGCCATTCCTTTTGAGATAGCAGTCGTGGATATGGTTTTTTGCTCCTGTGAAATCGCGAAAACTGTTGCCTGAAGGACATCCGCGCTTTATCGCACGTCTTTCAGGCAGCAGTTTTAATGTGCTTTCAACCCTCGACGTACTTTTCAAGGAGGTACATCCATGGAATCGTCTAATACTATCAGCGAACGCCTTCAAGCAGTCGTCAACCGAGCATGGCGCTTTGCTCATCCGTTCAGCCGTCGATTCTTACAGCCCGACGGAAACTTTGCGGCGGTTACGCGGCAGACGATGTCACTGCATCTCCCTTGCGGTCGGATGACAAATCGCAATGTCCCTTTGGTGCTCACCGATGGCCACGCGAATATTGGAGCTGAGGCAATTTCGATTCGCGATGCCTCATTCTTGGTCAATCTCGATTTCGTCCTTCTTGATGACGTCCTATTCCTTGGGCCGATGATTTATCAGTACTACGTTGAGGAACCCAATGGGTTAGAGCAAGCAGAGAGGTTTTTCGACTGGATCGAGGAATGCGATCGTGCTCAGCTTCTCGCCTGCGTATTGGCAAATTTCGAAATTGATGTCACAAGCGTGAGCAGAGTGGCCGATTGTGTGCCCAAAGAAGTTCAGAACCCTCAAGATTGGTGGGCTGAACGCTGTCGTTATTATTTAAAGCAGTACTGCGATGAACTCCTGCCCGAAGGTGACGATGAGGCACGAGAACTCGCTCGAGCATTTGCCGGCGTCAACGACGAGGATTTGCTCAGGGAGTGGCTTTTGTCGAGTAAACCGGGAGTATCGCATTTTCTCGATCTGACCCAGATCGATTCACTCGGAGAGTTTGAGGTCGTGATCGACAGAACACGACTTGATGAACTCTACCGATTAGCGGGCTAAGGCTCCGCATAGACAGCAATTCTCCACGACTGCTGTCTATCCGGTAGAATGCTTGCAAAACAACGATTTGATGGCCACATTAGACAGGTCAATTAAAGAACCTTTAGAATTTTTGAGTGTCTCATGTTTCACTATCAATCATTTTCAAATGGAAAAAAGATGAACCAGGTTTATCCTGCTGGCATGCGCGCCGGTTTCCTTCCTGGCTCAATGTTACTCCTTCCTGGAATCTGCTGCATTGGCTTTGGTATGCTGATTCTCTTAATGCCCGAGTTGCTCGTGGCAATGGTAGCTACGTTTTTCATATTCATCGGCATTGTGCTTTTAAGCTTTGCTTTTGCCGCGCGAAAGATGACGCGTCAGGCGAGAAGCGTGGTTGACGAAAAATCTTGGGATCAGTTCTCTGCCTAATGGGTCACACGTCAAAATCTAAGGCCGTGCTGGTGCTCGGGATGCACCGAAGCGGCACCTCAGCACTTAGTCGAACAATTAATCTACTTGGCATTGACTTGGGTGATTCGTTTTACCAAGGCCCGGTGAATCCGCGAGGGTATTGGGAACACGAACCCGTGATGCGCGTGAATGACGAGCTTCTCAGTCATTTCTTGGGATTTTGGACCTCCTCGGACCCACTACCAGACGACTGGCTCACACAAGACGTCACTCGTGACGCTCGCGAACGCTTACTAAGAATTTTAAAAAATGACTTTGGCTGCAAAGCACTTTGGGGACTAAAGGACCCTCGACTCTGCGTGCTTCTTCCCCTCTACCTCGACATTCTCGATGAACTTGAAGTCGAGCCGCACTTCATTCACTGTATTCGAAACCCGGTAGATGTTGCGCTCTCGCTTGAGAAACGGGATCAAACGCAGGTAGAATTTTCTCTCGTGCTTTGGGTACGCTACGTGTGCGAGGCTTTCTACGCTTCATTCCCCTATAAAAATGCATTTATCTCCTTTGATTCCCTACTCTCTGATTGGGAAAACACACTCCGCACCGTAGGACATCAACTAGATATCTCCTGGCCTCGAAGTATCGATGCTACTCGCGTGGAAATAGAACAGTACCTTGAACCCTCACTTCGGGTATTTTCCCACGAAGAAAACGCCCTCACTGGGAGCGGAGAGATTTTTGATTGGGTCAACGGGACCTACACCATTTTTCGTGCCGTTACCAACCGATAACTCAATCCCCAGGACGCAAAAAGACTTCTGGCGATTCGCGATGAACTCAATGCTGCCTTCACTGCTTAGTCGATGAATTCAAAAATTGAAGCTATTTTGTGGGATAATGACGGTGTGCTTGTCGACACCGAACAACTCTTTTTTCAGGCAAACAGGGAATCGCTTGCCGAACTAGGAGTCACCCTCGATTTGAAAGATTTCGCTGAAATCAATTTGCGACAAGGGCAGAGTGTGATTCGATACCACGCGAGTAAACTCGGCAAAACTCCGGAAGAAATCACCGCGCTCCATAGAGAACGTGACAAACGGTACTCCCTACTACTGGCAGACGAGGTCCCCGTACTCACCGGAGTGCGAGTAGCACTCGAAAAACTCGCGCCTCATTTCAGACAAGCAATTGTTACTAGCTCTCTCCCTGAACATTTCCACTTCATCCATGAACGAACAAAGCTTAAGCCGCACTTCGAACTTATTTTAACTAGAGATTGCTATAAGCTCGCGAAACCAAATGCAGAGCCCTACCTCACGGCCGCCGCTCAGCTTGGAGTTCCTCCGTCTTCTTGTATTGTGATTGAAGACACCGAACGGGGACTTCGTTCGGCAACACAGGCCGGCATGCGTTGCGTCGTTATTCCGAATCACTTGATGCCCGAGGCAGAGTGGACAGACGCCTGGGCAATCGCAACCTCAGCGACCGAGGCAGCAGAACTAATTCTGCAAGCTCACTTGTCGTAACTGCACTGGTCCGGCTGAACCTTGGTCGAATACGCATGCGGTTCGTACCGCTTCTTCAGCTATCTCCGCGGCCGTGTCGAAACGATCATAACACGACTCCATTGAACCAAGCGCATAGGTCCATCCACTACCCGTCGCCCAAAAACGAGTATATTGGTAGACCTCTCGGAGCGTGTGCACACCAAATATGCCATGTTGGTTCGCGATCAGCGCGTCAATTTGTGAGGACTCGTACGGTATCTCATCATCCTCTTCAGGCTTGAGATAATATTCCGCCTTAAGGATAGGATGAATTTTCTGAAAGGCGCTGAAGATGTTCTTCGTTGTATCAAATGAATACTCACTACCGCGAGCATCGAATAAGTGCTCCATCACGAGAGAATGCGCAGCACAGCCAACCACTCCAATGAGTGTTTCACCGACCTGGATAATTTTCTCCGGCGAGGCATCATATTGAGCAGGCAGACGAGTACTGCCGTAGGAGGAAAGTGAGTCAGAGGCAATCACCGCCTGAGAGCCTTTCTTCACGACAACCAAAGTTGACATAGACACCTCTTAGTTTGGCACAGTAGCGAAAGTGAATCGTTAAGAATTAGTGCGCACGAGAGAGTAGTTCTTTTGCTCTGATGTAGCGCTCATTCATACTTGAGAATTCAGATGAATTACCCTCTCCGGTATCAGGATGCAACTCCCGTGCGAGAGTTCGGTAGCGTTTCACGAGATCTGTTTCTGAAGCTTGTGGGCTAAGCTTAAAATAACGACGTAATTCTCGTAGTTCCTCTCGTTCCCCCGTTGAAAGCACGGGCATCTGCACTCGAGCAGGACGAAGTCTTTTTTGTCGAATGGAGAGGTAAGAAACAAGCAATAAGGGAAAAAGAATTAACAAAAATACGATACTCGGTGTTTGTGTTACTTGAAGCGTGCGAGAGCTCGGTAGGAGGGCTACGTAATCTTCCTCCGCAACTGGTGTGCGCCCTAACTGTGCTCGGGCATTGTAGTCTTTTTCTAGCTCTCTACTCGCAAGATAAATCTCCCCTGCGTTTTTCAGCCGAGCATCAGCGACCTCAGTTAAGCAATCGTAGTTCGCTGCAGATGATTCACACTGCTGCACCTTTGCTCGAAAATCCTCGACAAATGCTACGTCTTCCCCGCCGATAATTTTGAGAAAATTACTTGCCTCTTGGAGAGAGCGATCAGGGTTCTCAGGTGAGGCGCGCAACACTTGCTCGACAAATTCTGCGGAGGTAATTTCTGGATGCCGGGAAGCGATAACGGCTTGTAGATGAATCGAGTCCGTCTCTTTGGCAAGTGACCAAAGCTGAGTAAGTGTCGCTCGCGTACCCCAGCCATCGGCAATGAGCTCTTGAAGAAGATTGCTGTAGGCGTTAACCAATGATGCGCTTGGCCCTTCGAAAAGTTCACTCGTTGCCTCACGTTGTTCCAGCAAGAGAAATGATTCCTTTGCCGGAAGATAGTCTCGCTGTTCTGAAAGTAAAAAGTCTTTCAACTCAGTAGTACTGGGAACACTACTTTTCGTTGTTGCAAGCACTTCTTGTCGAAGCAGCATCGAAAGCATTTCGTCGCAGGGTAGCATCACTTGTTCGCCCGCTACCGCCATTTTGCAGTATCCAACCGAGGATTGCGTGCAGCTTGGGCAATGCAGAGTCAGACCGGCGATTCGTACTTGACCGGGCTCTAGACCAAGTTCCGCAGCACTCGGAACCTCAGCATGGCTCAGACCTGCTGAAACGCTGAGAAGAACTGCGCTGACCAATGCTGCGCAAAAAATACTAAGCAACTTTTGCAAATCTATTCCCACCACTAATCACATCCCGAAGTTCATTTGCCGAAACTGGCTTTTCAAAAAACACCGTGTTCTTACGGACTCGAAGCCGTCGACGGAGGCCCGCCGAGCTTTGGCCACTCAATACTAGCAGAAGTGTCTCATCCTCAATAGCATCTTCTATATCCACCAAGGTGCCATCAAGAAAGTGAAAATCACTCACAATTACATCTGGTTTGTGAAGATGTAAGAACTGACGAGCCTCTTCAACGGAGTGTGCAGAAAGGGTTACTCTCGCCAAGGGGCTCAATGCTCGTGCCGTGCTTCTACTTGCCGCTTTATCATCATCAAGGACAAGCAGACACTGCGCTGAGTACTGTTCAGGGAGAAGCCGAGAACTGAGAAATGCTTCTGGGTTTGGTTCAGCAGGCAACAATACCGTAAAAATGGAACCACCCTCCGCGCGTGGAGAATATTCAAGCGTTCCATTATTTAGCTCCACAAGCGATTTTGTCAGAGCGAGTCCCAGCCCCAAACCATCACCATCTCTTGTTTGTCTGGTGAATGGTTCGAACAGTTGTCTGCGCAACTCTGTGCTCACACCGCGTCCAGTATCGCTAACCGATATTCTGATTCCTCGCTTGTCATTCTCGCAAAGTATTTCGACTTCTCCTTCGTCGGTATACGCGATTGCGTTAGAAAGTAGATTCGAAAGTATTCGCTTGAGGTGTTTCTGATCGACTTTCGCGAAAATATGCGGCGAGCAGATCGTGCGGAGCACCAATCCCTTTGCTTCTGAAAGACTTGAGTAACTCGCAACAACATCTGCCAGGAACGGATAGACCGAAACTGCGGCGGGGTTCGCTTCGAGCACACCGTTTCTCAGTGAGGATAAGCGTACCATATCACCAAGTAACTCGAGCTGCTCTCGTATTGCTCCTTCCACCACTCCCAAACGCTTCAGCTGCTCTTCCGCGAGCACTTCCCCTTCAACTTCGAGAAAATCATGCAAGGCGTATAAGGCTCTATTCCCCGGTGAGCGAATATCATGTGAGAGTCCGATAAGAAAATCCCTCTCTCTTTCGCTGTCTTCGCTGCGGAGTTCCGCACGCTTGGCAGCCGCAAACGAAGCGGCAGCGTGATCCGTCATTGCCCGGAGCATGCTCATTCTCTGGGCAGATACTCCTCCCGCCACGGGATGAAATCCAATCCAGACACCACCACAAACCTCATCAAATTCTTTCAAGGGGACAAAAAGCGAGAGACCAATACCAAAGGTATTGAAGTCAAAACTCAAACCATCCTCAATTGATCGATATCCCCAGGTATCTTCGGAGTGTAGAGTATCAAAGCACATCAACAAACTCGCTTCGATTCTGCGCTGAGGAACTCCTTGCACTTCAATAATTGAAATTGTACCGCTCTCTTTCTCACGAAGCATCACGGCAGCCGCACGACCCTCAGGTTGCACTTGCTCAAGGAGCACTCGCAACAAAGTTGATGCGACACTCGATTTGAGATCTGAAGCTTCGGCTAATTGACGCCCAAGCAACAGTGCTTGTTCATAAGCAGCTCGTGAATCATTCACGCCTAAACGAGGAGACCCGAGTAGTCGAACTGTTTGCCAGAGTGCATGAACATTTTGATCCGCGAATGTTACTCTTTGTGGCCATACACCCGTGCGCGCGAAGCTTCGTAGCGTTGATTGTAGTGAAGTAACTTCAGCTCGTAGTTTACTACGAAGTAACCAAAGCACGAGTGAAGAAATGGCGAGCGTGCTCACCGCAAGAAGATGAAGAATCGCCAACTGTTCACTGTGAGGCATTATAACACTATGCGGCATCTTCCAATCCCTCCGCTCTCTGCACTGCGCCTCTCAAAAGCAGGTTCTTACACCAGGCAAGTAACACTCTGACATCTTCGTGCTTTCGCAGAAATGCGTCAGCACCACGCGCAATTAGCTCAGCCTCAAGTATCTCATCCTCATCAGAAGTAAGAAGAATGACAGGCGTGTGATTGCCATTCTGGCGGAGAAGCTCAAGTAAATCTCCACCGTCAGTTGCAGGAAGATGGACATCAGAAATGATGAGTTGTGGCTCTATCTCTGCATCACGAATCGCCTCAAACGCAAAACGTGCATCGGCAAATCGATGCGTATGGTATCCGCGACGTTGAAGCACTCGAAAGAGTATGTCAGAAAACTGCTCGTCATCATCGACGACCACCACAGTCGGCTGAGTGCTTTGCGAATCAGTATCAATCGCCCCGTCGCTCCTGTCCTCTACCGATTCGTTCTGCACGGCATCAAAGGTAAGATCGAGATCAATTGTTTTGTTCTCGCTGAGAGTTCCTTGAACCACGCATTGCGTGTTCTCTGGAGTTTGCTGCCAGGTGAGATAGACAACCGAGTGAGAAAAGTTTTTGGTTAAGGCCATACTGACGCAAAGTTCAGTCGACTCAAGCACTCGTTGAACTTCGCCCTTGTGCTCAAGGTCTCGCACGAGGGTATGGTACGCACCGGAGTGAATTTTCCCAGTGTATCGCGAATTGCCTGCAACAAACTCATACGAACTCGCGTGTGGATGTCCGATAAAAATCTCCTGTGCGCCAAGAGCCTGAGCATCCGTTACCGCTCGCATGAGTAAAGCGTC
>CAYGNZ010000006.1:16713-24294 GCA_964351345.1 uncultured Bdellovibrionales bacterium
ATTTGCATTCGCTCGTAAGGCAAAATATTTACTCCATATCTCCGCAATCTTGCTCGGACAACAAAGTCGTACTCCTATTCCGCGAGCCAGATACTCATCGGTGGCGATCACATTTGGATCCGTAATGAGAAACTCCCAGCCATGTTCCCGAGCAGATATCTGCTGAGGTAAGACACCTCTTCCCCGCAATTCTTCCGCAGAATAACCGGTTGCCTCTATCACCCGCTTTGTAGGAAGCAGTGGTTGCGGGCAATACTGCATATCGAAGATTCTTGCCAGTTCCATCATCAGGGCGTCAGAATCAAAGCGGAATTCATTTGCAACCTTAGTTACAAGCGACGAAGAGGAACCACTACTTTGGGCCAGCGCACGAACGCGAGTTGGGGAAGCGAGTTGTTGCAAGGCATCTTTGAGAGTTCTCGCCGGAAACATGCGCCGCACGATCATTTCAACTACATCACGCATCTCACTTACCTCCCCGCAATACTTCAGGAGAGTTCACACCGCTCTTGCTTGAATCTATTGAATCCATAAACTCAAGTACTGGCACCAAGGGCACTGCCGCTGTCACGAGCATCAAACCAATCACGGCGATAAAGACCGGGAAAACGACGTAATTTTCGAGTTGACTGACGCGATGTTCAACTGCGAGGCGCCATTCAACTTGCGCATGTTCGGCCAAGGCACGGAGTGCTGGAACAAGCTCCCCTCCCTGTGCGCCACTGACATCAAGGTGAAGCAAGACATGGCGAAGCACAGGATGGCTCACCACCCTCGCCACCTCCTCAAGCGCCTGAGAAAATGGCATTCCACTTTTGGAGAGCTGATACACCGCGAGCAGGGTTTTCTTTACGGGGGGCTCGCTGAAAGAAATCTCAGACGAGTTTGTTACCTGCTCCAGTGCGGGAAGCACTCCTAAGCCGGACTCCACGAGTAAGATAATCGATTCAAGCACGAGCGGTAGCTCAGAAAGTATTTGTTGGTTGAATTGTTTTTCCGCTCGACGCAAGTAGAGCAACAGCAATAAACTCGCCCCATAGATTCCGACCACTACGCCGAGCAGACTAACTCCAGCCCCATAGCTTTTCGTTGCAAATACCAGGAGTCCGCAAAAGCCAAGCGTAAACACTGAGGCGATTACAAGAAATCTTCTACGTTGAGCATGAGCAAGTAAGCCTGCCCGACCAAGTCGACCTTGAAAGTTCTTTAGTTCAATTCGAACGTTAAATGCAGCAGTCCTCGAGGTTTGGTCATTTTGGGAATCCTCCGAGTTCAGCCAATGCAGCCGTTCTTTAGCGGCATGACGTGCAGCGATTCGAGACAAAAGCCCCGAAGGTATGAAATTTCTCGCTGCTTCACTCGATAACAAACTACTCATGGTCGAAATGCACTCATGCGACGAAGTAAAAGGTAGCTGCCGATAATTAGGCTAATCCCACACGTGCCAAGCAAATTAGCAATTTGATTGTTCTGTAAGATTTCGAAGTAGTTCTCCGTGCGCACCGCGACCATGAATATAATTACAGGGGTGAGAGCGAGCAGTATGTTTGCAGTCATTCGCATACTAGAGCAGCGCACATTTGCGGTGCGGATTAACGTTGAGCGGTCTCGAGAGGCAAGTGCGAGACGCTCTAGTGTCGGCGCGAAGCGTCCGCCACTTTGAAGTACTAAGAGAAACGCACTACGAAAAAGCGCAACGTCGGGCCGAGCTATCGAATCTGCGAATTGAGCAATAGCGCTCTCCCGAGTTTGCCCCCTCGTGATATTGCGCATGAGCTTTTCAACTTCCGTTCGAACAATCCTTCCTGCCGGGAGCAAGCGCACCGCTCGCTCCAAGGCGGCGTATACTGTCATCCCTGCTTTCATGCTCGATGCAGTCGCTAACAATAGATTAGGAAAGTCCTCGCCGAATTCATCCGCCCGCAGCTCCGCACGTCGTAGCAAATACAAGTAGGGTAGACAGTTACCGCTCGCAACACCGAGCACCACAAACAAGGGATGCACGTAGGGAAACAAAGCAACCCCCAAGAAACCACCAAGGGAGAGGGAAAGCAGTGAAACTTGCTGAGCGCTGAACCCGAGACCGGCCTGGTAAATCTTCTGCGATAAAAAATCTTTTTGCCGTTCTTTAGATTGCGCACGCACCTTTTGTGCATTGCTTCCGGCCTGGAGTCGAAGGTCGCTGGCGAACAACGACGAAGTGCGACGTACCGCAAGGTACTCAGTGAGCATCCGTCGCAACAACTTCGCGCTCATCCTTAGCTCTCCCTGTAGGCTGCACGATATTGCTCATCGGGACAAAGGCGTAGCTTTGTTCCAGGCGCAGAGAGAGAGTCACGATGTTTTGACATCCCAGACTCGCGCAACCAGTACGGCTCTCCAGAGGCAGAAGAGGAGAATCGATACAGAGGTGATAATTGCACTGCACCGTCTGCTGAAGACTCAACCTCGAGCACACTTACGACTCTGCGCTTCTTGTTCGTCCGGTCCAAGTCCAGAAAAACGACTACCGAAATAGCATTGGCGATTTGTCTTCGAATCGTCTCCATCCCCACTCCTGCTTGTGCTCGGGAGAGGAACAGCTCCAGACGAGCGACTGCATCCCTCGCGCTTCGAGCATGGATCGTCGACATTCCCGGATGACCCGAAGCGCATACATCAACGAAAGCTTCTGCGGTTTCTGCGTCTCTCATCTCTCCGAGAATAATTCGATTCATCGCCATTCGCATTCCGGTGCGAATGGCTTGGGCAGGACTAATCCTCCCCGCGCCTTCAGTATTGGCCTCACGAGTCAGTAGCGTCCGAGTGAACAGACGTTTCAAGTCAATTTCGTGGGTATCCTCGATTACGAGTACGGCTTCGTCACTTGCGATTTTCGAGGAGAGGGCACGAACCAAAGTCGTTTTTCCTGTTCCGACCTCACCGGCAATAAGCAGGCTGCCTTTGCCACCTTCTACTATTGCGCCGAGGTAGCTTAGGATTTCTTCTGGTGCGAGCTCGTGCTGCACAAGCTGGGTAAGTGTGACTGAGGCATGCCGCGCGATGCGGAGGGTAAGCATTGGGCCAGATCCCGGCGGGGAAAAAGATTCATGCGTGACGCATGCTCTTACATGGGGATCAATCGCTACATCAACCACCGGAGTGGCCATGGTGCATGCTTTCCCTGCGCGCTTGAGTAAGTTTTCGACAAAGGACTGATAGGCATCGCGGTCTGGGAAAGTGATGTCGGTCTGAACGTTACGCCGTCCGACCTGAACGCTTACATCATCATATGAGCGAATAATGATGTCATTAATCTCCCCAGATTCAACGAGGGGAGTGAGAATCCCGTAGTGCTCAAGAGATGAGTGAAGAATAGCAACGAGCGCGGTTCGCTCAATTTCCGACAATACCTCGCCGTGCGTCTGTTCAATTTGTTGAATGAGAGCCAGTAATTCTTCCTCTTCGAGGACATCAGTTTCAGAAAAATCCGTGCTGATTTTCTTTCTCGCTTCCTTCAAGATAAATCGTGCCGCAGGAGTTATTTCCTTGGTCGCGGTTCGAAACGCAGCGACGTGCTCCTGTTTATTACGAGAGCCAAAGTACGCGGAACGAATTTGATCGCTTGGAATCATTCGGCGCCACCCTCTGTGCTCGGCTTTTGCACGGCAATAGCGCCATCAAAGCTCCGCACCCAGCGAAGATCTTCACCAAGCACGTAGGTTTTCCCGTCTGGTCCCTTCGCTCGTCCTCGGTAGATAGGGGTTTTGGGAATGTAATCTTTCGCCTGCGCTATTAATTCTTGCTGGCGTAGCGTTCGTGCGACCGTTCTGGTCTGGTCTCCCACTCCTCGGAGAGAAAAGGTTAGCTTGCCGATGCTTGACGCAGTTTTAATCGTCAGTGCCTCTTGTTGGGAGACTAGAAGGGTCACTGTTCCCGGCGCCTGCGGCGCGGAAGTTTCTCCGCTAAGAGGCAGAGTGGATCGACCAGCGGATAGAATTCGAACGTTCTCCGCGATGACCTTCGCAAGCATTCCTGCCCCCTCTTCTCGATCGTTTCGTAGTAGAATCACATCAACATAGGAACCTGAACGGGCCCAACCCTCTACCGCCGATTCAACATCTACTTTGACTGTGATTGCGCGCATACCGGCGGGTATTTCTTCAATCACTACGTTTGAGTCTTGAGACTCCTTGGCCAGAGCAGAAAGCGGTACCGGTAAATGTGGTGGTAAGGGAGTAAGTGCGACCGCGTGGGGATATTGAGCCAATTCTCGAAGATACTCGCTTGATAAATGCTTACGAGGCCAGGCGGTTTCAATGAACTTCACCTCTGAGAGTTTCTCACCTTTGGCGATGGGTCTTGAAGGTGTGGGGAGATGAACAATATCGTTCTCTTGCCGAAGACGCGCACGTGCTTCTGGAGCTGGCACGGCAGACTGCGCGGAAAAGCTAAAAAACACCGCCCCTGCCAGAATACTTGCGCCAAGTAGTGCTGCTGCAGGTACACCCCGTCGGATACGTCGGGGTCGACGTGATTTGTTCATTTTCGCCATTGTCACGCTCTATGAACTAGTTTTGAGATCCCACATTCTGAGGCGCAGCAGCAAAACCAACATTGCTGAAGTAATCAGAAAGGTTTCCGTAAAATGCGAAAAGTCCCGCTGACAGCGCGACGACCGCTCCAATAAACAACACGTGCTCAAGCGCGAGACTTCCTTTCTCGCTCTTCATGCTTTTTCTAAAGGTGTGCATTTGTATTCTCCTAGTTGTTGGTTTGTCTTTCAGGTGATTCATATAAGGGCTCTTCCATTGATACGATTTCGGCATCCGGCATGCTTTGCAGGGGTGTCTTTGGGCGAAGAATATCGTCAGACGCCTGCTCAACATCAAATGCCTGAAGGTTTGAAAAATTTGGCAGGGCCTTCCGCTCGGGAATCGATTGCCGTGAGTTCTTTGTCTTTACTCGACGTAGCGGTAGAATTCGCTCAAGCAAGGAGGCTTTTTCGCGATTTCTATGAGCAAGTTCTTGCTTGCTAAGAAAGAATCCCAACACACACTCTTCTAGTACGCGTTGAACGTTTCTCGAACTCTCGGTGTAGAAGCTGTTTCCAGTGCCGATCCAGTTTCTTCCACGGGGATCAAAGCCCAGCTCCTGATGCGCTAACTCCGAAACCTCGAAACTTTGTTGGTAGTAGAGAAAATCCAACACATCATCTTGAGAAAGTCCTCTCTCAAGCAAGCTGTTAACAATTACGTGTAACTCCCCGTCGGCGGGATGCTCGAATTCATCTTTGAGCGAACTCGCAAGCAAGTGGACTGAAGCGGGATCATTAGAGGTGACCAGAACTCGCGCATTCGCTCGACACTGTAAGGCGTAGGGATAGACACCCTCTGCGTTTGCCATATCAACGAGCACGACGTCATATGTCGCTTTGAGGTTATCGATAACTCCGAGACTAATTTCGAACGTATCGGGATCGCGTAGCCAGAGTTCGCGGATATCTGTCCCGCCCGCGGGCGGTAGGAGCACCGAGATGCCGTTTGCCGCGGTGGTAACACACCGTTGAACCAAAAGTGTATCGGGAACTAATCGGTCAACGAGTATTGCAGCGTGATCCGAGGAACTCCAACGCTGTGCACCCATGTAGAGTGAAAACACTCCCTCGGTTGAAAGATCAACGACGATACAAGTTTTACCCACGGCTTCTGCGGCATGAGCAAGTCCAGAAACTATACTTGTGGTTCCAACACCGCCTTTCACTCCTCGCACAACAACGAGACTGCCTGACGCCTGCGTACTCTGGCGAGCGGCAAGCGAACAGAGGGTATGCACGATGCGGATCGAATCTTCGTCAGTTGGAAAAACATCACGCGTAATCGGTTCGAATCGACGTAAGGTTCGAAGAGAGAAATTTTCAGGTTCAAGAAAAAGCAGGAGCGGTACTTCAGGGTAGGCCGACTTCAGTTCTCGGCACACTCGGTAGGCTGCTTCAATTCCGTAGCTTGGACCAATGGCAAAGATGCTTGGTGCGGAGTTGAGTAAGGCTTGCTCTTTGGACATGGGAAAGACCTCGCAAGTAGCGAGGTGCCCAATAGCATTCCGACAATTTGTAAAACTGTCGTTTATAAGAACTTGTAAGGCCAATCGAGCATCGGCACTTTGGTCAAGGCAAGCAATCCGCATCGTACAACTCCATCACGTGCGCGTCGCAAAAACGTCGTGGCAGTGCTTATACCAAGGAGATAATATACATGCAACTTTCTAGTAGGTAATAGCCGCCCGTCGCTCGAGGTTGTCGCCTAATTAGCTGTAATCACTAATTAAACTCTCATCCACGGCTAAGGGCAATCTCCGGGTAGTACTAATCGCCGGTCTAGGAAAAATGTTGTGTGTGGAAGGTCTGAATTTACTGGCGACCGAGCTGAAATCGATCAAGCAGCTCTAGATTATAAAACGCCGTTCTCAATGATGCAGAACCACTGCGCTGCCCAGAGGCTTCCGTCGCCATCTGCAACCACGCACGCGCTTTTTTCAGATCCTCAAGCGACTGCGCGCTTGCAATACGCGCGAGAGCGGCATTGTTAAAAATTGCGCTAAATAGCTCCGCGGAAGTTGTCTTGTTCACTCTACCGGCAGCTTCACGAAAGTGTTTCAGGGCTTCTTCAGACGCGAAGGAACCAAAGACACTAGACTGAAGCAAGTAGAGAGTGCCGCTCAGGTAATCGCTCACTGCTCTTGGCGCATCTGATTTCCACGGACCTGAGATGAGGCTCGCTTCGTTTAAAACATCAAGACGCTCAGCAAAGAAGTTTTCTAACTCCTGCGCTGAGCCTAAGGATTGCTGCTCAATAGGAAGCGCGGCAGCAAACCAGGCAATCCAATGGCGCGCGAGTTCTTCCGGTTGCCCCGGAACAACGATGGACTCGGGCTGGTAGAGCAACGCAAAGGGTTGGCTAATCCCAGGAAGTGCGATGAAGAGCACTTCCTGTTTCGCTTTAAGCCGCCATTTTTCAGCTCGAAGTGCGGACTCATTATCGAGGTCGGCTGACACCGCGGAAAACAGCGGGTGAAGATACTTCGATAATGAAACGCAAAGATCTAACAAAAGCCATTCCGAATTCCCACGGACAAGCAGGGAACAATCGGCATGCTTCTTTTTCCATTCGTGTGCGCTGCTCTCATCGGAGAGACTTAGCCTCATCATTTCTGCTGAGGGAAGGCTGTAGGTTCGAGCAATTTGATTAATCCGTAGGTAAAGCGAACGCGCCTCCATCCCTGAAGTGTCTCCCTCAAGACGTGCGATTTTCGTGGCAATGCCAGCATCATTGGACTTCGGCAAGTAGCCCTCGACATGAGCGCTAGCAAGCAACCAAAGACCTACTGCGAGAACGAGGAGTACCGAGGGAATGCGATAGCGCTTGGCGCTGGGGAGAAAAAAAAGAACTATTAACAAAACGGGGAAGTACACGAATTGCAGATCTTCGATTCTTACACCAAAATACGCAACAACTCGCAGACTCAGCGCAAGCAAGAGAATTCCAATGAGACAGTGGATTGAGAGAATGCTCCTGATGCGAGCGAGCAACGACATAGACGTTC
>CAYGNZ010000007.1:0-10185 GCA_964351345.1 uncultured Bdellovibrionales bacterium
CCATAAGGTGCTCGATGCAGCGGTGCAGGAGTTTGTCCAGGCGGTGCGTCGTACTGGCGGAAAGGTCGCAGGACCGATTCCCTTGCCGACAAAGATTGAACGTTTCACGGTTAACCGTTCACCTCATGTTGATAAGAAAGCCCGTGATCAGTTTGAGATTCGTTCGCACAAGCGTCTCATCGATATTCTCGAGCCGACTCAGCAAACAATTGACGATTTAGGAAAGCTTGAGCTTTCTGCTGGAATCGATGTGGAGATCAAGCTGCAATGAAGGCTATCTACGGAAAAAAGATTGGAATGACTCGCATTTTTACAGACGACGGACGTTCCGTTCCTGTAACTGCGCTTGAGCTTCCACCAAACGTTGTCTTTCAAGTAAAGACTGAAGAAAAAGACGGTTACCAAGCCGTACAAGTCGGTTTCGGAGAACAGAAACCTCAGCGGATGACAAAGGCGCTTACACGCCACGTGGCCGCTGCGAAGAAAGGAACACCTCGTTCTTTGCGAGAAATCCGTCTTGATAAGTTCTTCTCTGATACTGAATTCAACGTCGGCGATGAAATCGTTCTCGACGGGCTTTTTGAGCCTGGGAATAAGGTTGATGTGGTTGGCACAAGCATTGGTAAAGGATTTGCTGGTGTGATCAAGCGTCACCACATGAAAGGTGCGCAAACAATGACTCACGGAACACACGAATATTTCCGTCATGGTGGGTCAATTGGTTGTCGAAAATTCCCAGGTCGTGTTTGGAAAAACAAGCGTATGCCAGGGCACATGGGCGCAGAGCGCGTGCTGCAAGCTGGTATTGAAGTGGTAAGCGTTCGTGCGCAGGATAATGTGCTTTTGGTTAAGGGATCTGTTCCTGGCCCGAAAAACGGCACGGTCCTTGTCCAAACTTCTCGCAAAAACAAGAATTAGATATTTGGTGACCGGGGTATTTGGTGATGGCGACCGCAGAAATTAAATTATTCGACGCGAGCGGAAAGGAAGTCGGCACGAAGTCAGTGCCAGAGGAAATTTTCGGCGTGAAGGAAGGAGTAGCACATTTACTCCACCAGGTAGTTCGCTGGCAGCGCGCAAAAAAGCGTGCCGGAACACATACAGTTCTTACTCGTGCTCAAGTGCGTGGGGGGGGACGAAAGCCTTTCAAGCAAAAGGGATTAGGACGAGCTCGTGCCGGATCAAACACCTCGCCTCTTTGGGTCGGTGGTGGAGTTGCACACGGACCGAAGCAAAAGAGCTATGAGTTCTCTTTAAACAGAAAAGAGAAAGCGAAAGCTCTGCGCGGTGCTATTAGTCAGCGCGTAGGTGAGGGAACTTGCGTGGCGCTTACGGATTTCGGTCTCAGTGATTTCAAAACAAAGCAGGCTGCAGCGGTGCTCACAAACATCGGGGTAGCGGGTCGCGGCGGAGCGCTTGTGGTAGCGGATGAGGCGGAAGGCTTTGTTGCTAAGAGCCTTAAGAATATTCCAGGCGTAAAGGCCATTCCTGCGAAGGGCCTCAACGTTTACGACGTTCTTAATGCGAAATACTTGGTCATGACTGAAAAGGGTCTGGACCAGGTTACAGAGCGTCTGGCGGTAACGAAGAAGTAGTTTTCGAACGCCTTTAGTTAATCTGGGTTAAAAGCCCAAGAATTTGCGGAAAAGGTAACATTTTAGTATTAGTTTGGGCCCCCTCCTCGGGCTTGCCTTAAAAAGGTAGTGATTTGAGGGGGGAAGTAGAGCGCGGGAGTAAGGATAAGCCTTTCTCAAACGC
Organism: uncultured Bdellovibrionales bacterium; assembly: GCA_964351345.1. GTDB lineage: Bacteria > Bdellovibrionota_C > UBA2361 > SZUA-149 > SZUA-149 > SZUA-149. Next base: position 1,759 of record CAYGNZ010000007.1, read on the forward strand.
AGCTCAGGCCACAGCGATTAGGTATGCCCAATGGGTAGCGTAAAAAAGACTGCATACGACATTATTCGACGACCACGAATCACAGAGAAAACTGCTCTGCTGGGTTCCGTAGAAAACAGCATTGTTTTCGATGTGCACCCACGGGCAAACAAGACTGAAATTCGTCAGGCCGTTGAAAAGATTTTCGAAGTGAAAGTAAAGGCCGTTCGCACCATGAACTACATGGGCAAGGAAAAGCGGGTCGGCAACAAGATGGGGCGCAGACCTGCTTGGAAAAAAGCTTACGTTTCACTCAAGGAAGGTAATTCAATAGACATTATTGAGGGTCTCTAACATGCCTATTAAGAAACGGCGTCCGATGAGTCCTGGTCAGCGCTTCCGTGCTGTCTCAGACTATGAAGAGGTCACTAAAAAATCTCCTGAAAGAAGTCTCACCGTCGGTCTCAAGCGATCCGGTGGTCGAAATGTCAATGGCCGCATTACCTCGCGACGACGTGGCGGTGGTCACAAACAGAAGTATCGTCAGATAGACTTCAAGCGAAACAAGTTCGGTATCCCTGGTAAGGTCGCTGCAATTGAGTACGATCCGAACCGCAATTGCCGTATCGCGCTGATTAGCTACGCAGACGGTGAGAAGCGCTACATTATTTGCCCTGAAAAGCTCAAAGTTGGTGCTACGGTCGAGTCAGGACCAGAGTCCGAAATTAAAGTCGGTAACTCACTCCCACTCGCGAATATTCCCGTGGGTGAGATTATTCATAACATCGAGCTCCGCCCGGCTGGGGGAGGAATTCTTGTTCGCGCTGCGGGCAACAGCGCCCAGCTTATGGCGAAAGTCGGCAAGTACGCACAAGTCAGACTACCGTCTGGCGAACAGCGGCGGGTGCTTCTCGCTTGTGCAGCTACTATCGGCACGGTGGGTAATTCCGAGCAAGCAAACCAAAGTATCGGTAAAGCGGGTGCGAATCGCTGGAGAGGACGTCGTCCGAAAGTTCGTGGTGTTGCGATGAACCCAGTGGATCACCCACATGGTGGTGGTGAAGGAAAGACTTCTGGTGGACGTCACCCAGTCTCTCCTTGGGGTAAGCCAACGAAAGGATTTAAGACTCGTAAGAATAAAGCGACTGACAAGTTTATCGTTCGTCGTCGTAAGAAGCGTAAGTAGCAGATTTAAGAAAGGGAGCAAGAACACGTGCCAAGGTCAATTAAGAAAGGCCCATTTGTAGACCAACATCTGATCAAATGGGTTGAGCGCGCTAAAAACGGAAGTCACAAAGGACCGATCAAGAGATGGTCTCGTCGTTCCACAGTGATTCCCGAGATGGTTGGTTTGACGTTTGCGGTGCATAACGGCCGTAAATTTCTTCCCGTATTCATCTCTGAAAATATGGTTGGGCATAAACTCGGAGAGTTTGCACCAACTCGCACGTTCAACAAGCACGGCGGTAAGTAGCGAGTACTGATATGGGAAAGGCAAAGCAAACAGAAGGCTACATCTCGAAAGCAAAGCTGGGGAACACTCGAGTTCCTCCGCAGAAGGCTCGGTTGGTGGTTGATCTTGTGCGAGGAAAGCAGGTCGAATCTGCGCTCGATATTCTCGATAACTCAGACAAGAAGACGGCACCACTGGTGAGAAAGTTAATTCTTTCAGCAGTTGCAAACGCAAGTGAGCGTTCCGGTGTTGATGTAGATGAGTTGTTCGTAAAACGAATTTGGGTAGACGAAGGTAAAACGCTGCACAGAATTATGCCGAGAGCCCGAGGGTCTGCAAACCCAATTAAGAAGCGCCACAGCAGTATCACTGTGCTTCTTGACGAAATCGGAGCGAGGTAAGGGGAGAATATGGGTCAGAAAGTTCATCCAAAAGGGTTTCGCCTAGGGGTCACTGAGACGTGGTCATCTCGGTGGTATAAAGAGCGAGGCTACGCAGCACAGCTCCATCAGGATTTTTACCTGAGAGAGTATGTTGAAAGGCGTCTCTCTGGTGCGGGCGTATCGAGTATCGATATCGAGCGCGCGGCAAACCGAGTGAAAATCAATGTGCGAACCGCCCGGCCAGGATTGGTGATTGGGAAGAAAGGGAAAGACATTGAGGATCTCCGTGCAGAGCTCAAGCGAGTGGTTGGTCGTGAAGTAACGATCAATATCATTGAAATCCGTAAGCCGGACCTCGATGCTAAGCTCGTTGCAGATAACCTCGCAAACCAGCTTGTCCGACGTGTTGCGTTTCGACGTGTGATGAAAGACGGCGTGCAGCGTGCAATGAGAATGGGCGCGGAGGGAATCAAGGTAAGTCTTGCGGGGCGTCTCGGTGGGGCAGACATTGCTCGAACTGAGTGGGCACGTGAAGGACGAGTACCGCTTCACACCCTTCGTGCGAAGATTGATTACGGAACATCAGAGGCTCTCACTACCTACGGAATTATTGGAGTGAAGTGCTGGATTTTCCGCGGTGAGATGGTTGAAGGCATTGATGCGGCACAGCCCGTGTCTCAACTGTAGTTAGAATTTTAAGGAACCTGCTGCTGAGCAGATAGAGGTAGGTAGAGTTTATGTTATCGCCAAAGCGAGTACGACACCGAAAGCAAATGAAGCAGGTCCGACACCTGCGAGGTGTTGAGAATCGAGGTACCACGATTGCGTTTGGAGATTACGGTCTAATGGCGCTTGAGGGCCACTGGATCACGAATCGTCAGATTGAAGCAGCTCGTATTGCGATGGCACGGGCAATGAAGCGTGGTGGTAAAGTGTGGATTCGAATTTTTCCAGACAAGCCGCTGACGAAAAAGCCTGCTGAAGTCCGAATGGGTAAGGGGAAGGGATCTCCTGAAGCCTGGGTAGCTGAAGTTCGAGCCGGTCGAATCATGTATGAAATAACCGGAGTATCTGAAGAAGTAGCAAGAAAAGCACTTCGTCTTGCTGGAGCGAAGCTCCCCATCCCGACGAAGTTTGTTGCTCGACAAGAAAGAACCATCCTTTAGGGAAGTTCTGGGTGAATTATGAAAGCAAGTGAAGAATTAAAAGAAGCGCGTACGTTAGATGTTGATGCTCTTGATGAGCAGATAGCATCGGCGAAAAACGAGCTAATGAGCCTACGGTTCAAGCAAGTTAGTAGCCAACTTGAACACACCGCACAGCTACAAACCGTGCGTAAAAGAGTAGCGCGTTTGATGACTATTCGAACCGAGAAGCGGCAGGAAAAGACCGCATCGGCAAGCTGAGGATACGATGAAGAAAGACGAATCCGAAGAAAAAAGTCGCGGACTGAGAAAGTCACGGCAAGGGTACGTAGTAAGCAGCGTCATGGATAAGTCCGTGGTCGTTGCCGTTGTGACGTTCAAAAAGCACCCCCAGTATGGGAAGTATGTTCGTCGGACGAAGAAGTATATGGCGCATGACGAGAACAACGAATGCAATCAAGGTGATCGCGTGAATATCGTTGAAACGCGACCACTGAGCAAAAAGAAGCGCTGGCGTGTTCAGACAATCGTTGAGCGAGCAGTCTAGGAGAAGCGAGGCATGGTTCAGCAAGAAAGCATTCTCGATGTAGCCGATAATTCCGGCGCACGAAAAGTGATGTGTATTAAGGTGCTCGGCGGGTCGAAGAGACGCTACGCAAGCGTGGGTGACGTGATCACGGTTTCCGTGAAAGAGGCGATGCCTAACTCTCGAGTGAAGAAAGGTGATGTGCACAAGGCGGTAGTCGTACGGACGGCGAAAGAGATTTCCCGACAAGACGGAACCTTCATCCGCTTTGACACCAACTCTGCCGTTCTGATTAACGCGCAGAAGGAACCGATCGGAAACCGTATTTTTGGTCCGGTAGCCCGAGAGCTCCGAGCGAAAAAGTTTATGAAGATAATCTCACTCGCACCTGAGGTGTTGTGATGAAAAAGAATGCACATAGCCCTCGCGGTACCAGCACGGGCAAGTTGTCTACGGATCTTAAAGTTGGCGATACGGTGATGGTTATCGCTGGCGGCAATAAGCGTTCTGGAAAGACTCTGAAGAGTCAGACCGGAAAGATTCTTCGAATTCTCTCGAAGCGAAATCGAGTAATCGTTGAAGGCGTGAACATGATTAAACGGCACAAGAAGGCGATGACCTCGCAGGACAGTGCTGGGATCATCGAGAAGGAAGGCTCAGTACATATCTCCAATGTGATGTACTACAGCCAAGAGCTTCAACGCCCGGTTCGAATTAAGAGCAAGACGCTTGATGACGGAAGAAAGGTTCGTGGATTTCTTAATCCTGAATCAAAAGAATTTGAGCAAATTGACGTATAGGCAGGCCCGAGCTTCATGGCACGATTAAAAGAACTATATTTAAAACAGATTGCTCCTCAGATTACCGAGGAACGGTCGTACGGAAATAAGCACCAAGTCCCCCGCTTGACCAAGATTGTGGTCAACATGGGTCTTGGCGAGGCAGTCGCAAACTCAAAGGTGATTGATAGTGCGGTTGATGACCTGACCAAGATTACTGGGCAGAAGCCAGTGATTCGTCGAGCGAAGAAGTCGATTGCGAATTTCAAACTGCGTGAGGGAATGCCCATTGGTGTATCGGTAACCCTTCGCCGAGAGATGATGTATGAGTTTCTTGACCGTTTGGTAACCATTGCGTTGCCACGAGTTCGCGACTTTCGTGGTGTTTCGCGCACTGCATTTGATGGACGCGGTAACTACTCACTCGGTATCGCAGAGCAGATTATTTTTCCCGAAATTGATTTCGAGAAGACGACAATTCGAGGTCTCAACATCTCATTTGTCACTACCGCCGAGACCAACGAGGAAGGATTGGCTTTACTTGAGAAATTTGGATTTCCGTTCCGGAAAAAAGCTGGTGCAGCTGAAACCGAACAAGCAGCAGTGCACTAGAGGAGAGCACAATGGTTACTGATCAAATCGCAGATTTGTTGACAAGAATTAGAAACGCCCTACTTGCGGGTCATCCGGTGACGTATTCACCTGCGAGTAAGAAGAAGGAGCGTATTCTTGAGTTGCTCACAAACGAGGGTTACATCGCTGGCTACGAGGCTTCAAAGGATGAAGATGACAAGCCACAGCTTACTATTCGTCTTCGCTACGATCACCGAGGTAATCCGGTTATTCGTGAACTGAAGCGTATTAGTAAGCCAGGTAAGAGAATTTATGTCGGGAAAGACGACGTGCCAAGAAATCGCGGCGGCTTGGGAGTGATGGTGGTTTCCTCTTCAAAAGGGGTAATTAGCGATCGACAAGCTCGGGCGGATGGAGTTGGCGGAGAGCTTCTCTGCTCTGTCTTCTAGGAAGGCGAGAGCGGGAACCAGTCTAACTCACTAACAAGGGGATATCATGTCACGGATTGGAAATGCACCGGTGTCATTGCCAGACGGAGTGAAAGCAGAGATTGCTGGACAACTCCTGAAAGTGCAAGGACCGAAGGGTAAATTGGAAAGAACGCTTCGTCCGGAAATCAGTGCGAAGATCGAGGACGGAGTAATTACGGTTGAGCGCAAGGACGACAGCAAGCCGTCGCGAGCGTTCCACGGTCTTGAACGCTCGTTGATCAACAACATGGTCACCGGCGTGTCAGTTGGTTTTGCAAAAGAGCTCGCACTCATTGGTGTAGGGTATCGTGCAGAGCAGAGTGGTTCAAAGCTCACGCTGCACCTTGGATACTCTCACCCGATTGAGTTTCCGCTACCAAAGGGAATCGACGGCTCGTTGGTAAAAGAAGGCCGAGATGTGTTTGTCAGACTCGAAGGAACAGATAAGCAGTTAGTTGGTCAAGTTGCGGCACAAATACGCAGTCTTCGTCCGCCTGAACCTTACAAAGGTAAAGGGGTGCGTTACAGAGACGAAGAAGTGCGTCGTAAGGCCGGTAAAGCAGGGAAGAAGTAGAAATGTCTAGTGCAAGTAAAAGATTTACGCAGCGGAAGCGGAGACAAGCTCGAGTTCGACGCAAGGTGCGTGGCACAAGCGAACGCCCACGTTTATGCGTCTACCGTAGTCTTCGTTACACCTATGCCCAGCTTATCGCTGATGACAGTGGTGCAGTGCTCGGGGCGGCAAGTACGAAAACGCTTGATGCAAGTGGCGCTTCTCCGGCGTCTTCTGACAGTGCAAAGGTGCTGGGGCAGAAAATGGCCGAGATTGCGAAAGAGAAGAAAATTGAGTCAGTCGTGTTTGATAGAAACGGCTACATCTACCATGGTCGCGTTGCCGCTGTTGCTGAAGGCGCGCGCGATGCTGGATTGGAATTCTAAGAGAGAGGAATAGATCGATGTCTGCTAAGTATGAGCGTCCCGCACACCGAAAGGCCGTAGCGGAAGCTTGCGGAGAGTTAAACGAGAAGGTCGTCTTCATCAACCGAGTTGCGAAGGTGGTGAAAGGTGGACGACGTTTTAGCTTTAGTGCTCTTGTTGTCTCTGGCGATGGCAATGGTCATGTTGGCTATGGCCTCGGAAAGGCAAACGAAGTTCCAGATGCGATTCGAAAAGGCAGTGAAGCCGCTCGCAAATCCTTGATTAAGGTTCCTCTGGTTGGGGCGACTGTTCCTTTTGAGGTCATTGGACACTCAAGTTCGGCTCGGGTGTTGCTTAAGCCTGCAAGTCCAGGAACGGGAGTAATCGCCGGTAGTACCGCACGAAGCGTGCTTGAACTCGTTGGTGTGCACGATATCCTCACGAAGTCATATGGCTCGCAAAACCCACACAACGTACTGGCTGCGGTGTTTGACGGTTTGTTGCAACTTGAAGACCCGGAAGAAGTCGCAAGTCGCCGAGGAATTGAACTCGATAAAATCGATTACCAAGTATACGGATAGGAAAGAGGCACGCGAAGTGTCGACAGCAAGTAGCTTTCGATTGAGCGTGAGATGATATGGCTGAAAAAAAGATCAGAGTAAAACAAACTCGTAGCGGAATCGGCCACCCGAAGCGGCAGAAAGAAACCCTTCGTGCTCTTGGGCTTGGTCGGATTGGGAAAGTTGCTGAACACAAGGAAGAGGCCAGCATACTTGGCATGGTGCGGGCAGTGTCCCATTTGGTGGAAGTCGAGAGCGGAAAAGCAAATTAGCCCTACGTCGCGCGTTTGGTGCGACTCTCTTTAAAAGATAAACAGAAAAACTCTCATGAGCGTTGCCGTCAGAAAAGGTAGACGCGGAAGAGGAGAAGGTCATGGCGAAAGAACAACAAAGCGAGAAAAGTGAAGAGGTAATTGGTCTTTCTTCGCTTTCACCAAACGCTGGAGCGCGAAAGCGACGCAAGCGTCTCGGTATTGGAGAAGGCTCTGGTAGCGGGAAGACTTGCGGAAAAGGCCAAAAAGGACAGAAGTCACGTTCGGGTGCGAGCATCCCTGCGGGATTTGAAGGCGGTCAAATGCCGTTGCACCGTCGACTACCGAAGATTGGTTTTACCTCGCGCAAGAAGCTCCGAGGAGATAATGTCTATAGTCTCGTGAATCTTGATAGCCTTGAAGCGCTTGAGGTGAAGGGAGATATCACGCTGGATGTGCTCAAAGAAAAAGGGCTGGTCCGTTCGAAAGGTCGGAAAGTGAAGATTCTCGCGGGCGGAGCGGTAAACAAGAAGCTCGTGGTTGAAGCGCACGCAGCATCAAAAGCAGCGGTGGCAGCGCTTGAAGCTGCAGGCGGCGAAGTTCGAATCATCGATAAAAAGTAGACGAATATAGTGCTCCCGAGAAGGGGAGCGATTAGCGACACGCTACACTGATCGTGTCGCCTTTTCTGTGGTTAGTATTTTTGTCCTTCTGAGGGGCAAGATACTGCTCACCGAAAAGGTTTTGAGAAAACCGAACTTTAAAAGTGGGAGCAGTATATACTGTGATTCCTGGAGTCCAAGACGCGGCAAAAATCCCAGAACTCCGGCGTCGAGTTCTACTTACTCTATTCTTATTGCTCATCTACCGGGTTGGAGTGTTTATCCCGACCCCGGGTATTGATGCGCAGCGCTTTAAGTCTCTATTTGAACAAGCCGCCGGTACGGTCTTTGGCTTGGTCAACATGTTCTCTGGTGGAGCCTTAGAGAACTTCTCCGTCTTCGCTTTGGGTATCATGCCCTATATTAGCGTCTCGATTATCGTGCAGCTACTCACGCATACCGTGAAACACCTTGAAGATCTCTCCAAGGAAGGTGAGCAGGGTAGACGTATCATCACCAAGTACACCCGCTGGGGAACAGTACTCCTCGCGTTAGTTCAGGGTACAGCGATTAGCTACGGACTTGAGAGCCAGGGGGTTGTTTCCGATCCAGGTTGGTTCTTCCGTATCAAAGCGGCAGTCACGCTTACTGCGGGAACAGCATTTATTATGTGGCTTGGAGAGCAGATAACCGAGCGCGGGATTGGGAACGGAATTAGTTTGATTATTACGGCAGGTATTATCGCGCTCAGAGTAAGTAAATACATGTAGATACGAAATATCTAACTC
>CAYGNZ010000007.1:10195-14661 GCA_964351345.1 uncultured Bdellovibrionales bacterium
CTCGGTCTGATAGTGTTTGGCGTGGCAACGGTTGCGTTCATTGTCTACGTTGAACGAAGCCAGCGAAGAATTCCGGTGCAATACCCGAAGAGAAGTGTGGGGGGGCGGATGACCCAGGCGACTGCTCAGCACATGCCACTCAAGGTCAACTCTTCAAGTGTGATGCCGCCGATTTTTGCCTCAGCCTTCATGTTTTTCCCGGCAACGATTGCGCAGTTTAGTCAGATTGAGTGGATCAACCAGTATCTATCTCTTCTCGCCCCTGGTTCCGGATACTACGAAGCAGTGTTTGCGGTGCTGATTATCTTCTTTACCTTTTTCTACACCTCACTCAGTTTTGACCCAAACCAGATTGCAGACAATTTAAAGAAAAACGGTGGTTTCATCCCTACGGTTCGACCAGGTCGTGACACTGCCAACTTTCTTAACCGTGTCTTAACTCGTCTGACTGTTTGGGCATCGGTATATCTCTGCGTCGTTTGTATTGCCCCGCAGTTGTTTTACACGGAAATGGGTGCAGCGAGTTTTACGTATTTCTTTGGTGGCACGGCGATTCTAATCGTTGTCGGTGTAACCATGGATACCTTGTCTCAAATTGAGTCTCATGTCGTTGCTCGAAACTACGAAGGGTTCATGAGCAAAGGACCTGGGAAAATTCGTGGAGCCGGACGCGCTACCCAAATGAGTGGTCGATTGATCAGACGCTAGCGTTTAGAAGAGAGGGAGTATGGCCCAAAACGATCAAAGCATTCGTGTTGTGTTTTTGGGCCTTCCCGGAGCGGGCAAGGGTACGCAGGCAAAAACCTTTAGCGAATCAGCAGGTATTCCTCACATTAGCACCGGCGATATGCTGCGTGCCGCGGTTGCAAGCGGCACTGCGCTCGGCGCGCGAGTAAAAGATGTGATGGATTCAGGAAGCCTCGTCTCTGATGATCTTATGATAGAAATAATTGAGGCTCGGATCAGTGAGCCAGATTGCGAGAAGGGTTATATCCTCGACGGGTTTCCGCGTACGGTGCCACAAGCGCAGGCCTTAGATACGATGTTGGAACGGCGCGAAGAGAAACTCAAAGCGGTGGTCTTTTTTGATCTCTCGGAGGAAGAAGCATTACGTCGTCTTGCACATCGTCGTTCCGCCGAATCCCGAGTAGACGATAGTGAAGATACGCAGCGCAAACGAGTTCAGATTTATCGTGAGCAGACAAGTCCATTGATTGCTCATTATGAAGGACTCGAACTTCTTCAACGCGTTGATGCCGAAGCGAGTATCGAGGAAGTGCAAGAACGACTTGTCGCAGTCCTCGCCTAAGATCGATGTCCATTCAATTAAAATCAAAAGATGAAATCGAGTTGATGCGTAAGGCGAATATGATCGTCTTTGAGGTACATCAAGCGCTACGAGAAATGGTCGTACCTGGTGTGACGACTCGCGATCTCGATGAGAAAGCAAAAGAGCTTTGTCTTAAAAAGGGAGCGAAGCCAGCGTTCCTTGGTTACCCGGCGTCTTCTCCCTCGGTGCAAGATTTTCCTGGGGTAATCTGTGCGAGTCCGAACGAAGTGATTGTTCACGGTATTCGTAATGATGTGCCGCTTAAGGAAGGCGACATTATTAGTATCGACTTTGGCTGTTGCATCGACGGATTTTTTGGCGATGCCGCGGTGACGCATGGTGTAGGAAAAATTGACAAAGCGGCTGAAGAGCTTTTGAAAGTAACCAGCGACTCGCTTGAGGATGCGATAGTGCAGTGTCGAGCGGGAAACCGAATTGGAGACATTTCACATGCGGTGCAAACGCGAGTAGAGAGTAGGGGCTTTGGTGTGGTGAGAGAGTTTGTTGGTCACGGAATTGGGCGAAATATGCACGAGCCTCCGCATGTGCCGAATTTTGGCAAAGCCGGCCAAGGTCGGGTACTCAAGCCCGGATTGGTGCTCGCCATTGAGCCAATGGTCACGGCAGGTACTTTTGAGACAAGAATACTCGAGGATGGTTGGACAGCAGTGACGCGTGATGGTAGTCTTGCGGCCCATTTCGAGCATACAGTGGCGATTACGGACGGCGATCCATACGTTTTGAGCCGCCCATAGCTTTTTTTCTGAGTTTTATTGGCTCGGAAGTGCTCTCGCTAGGGCTAGAGACTCGAGATTAAAGCATAGTAATTATATAAGTTTTTGAGGACTTCGTATGAAAGTCAGAGCTTCGGTAAAGAAAATTTGTGAGTATTGTCGGGTAGTTCGCCGTAAAGGCAAAATCTACGTCGTCTGCAGTCGTACGCCAAAGCATAAGCAACGGCAGGGATAGGACGAGAGACCTAACAACTTATCAGTATTTGAATTTTCTCCCGTTTTAGGCGTATGATGCTGGCCGTTTTCGTCTTCGAGTGGAAGTTATCTGGCTCGGGGAAGTAGACTAGCCGCATTTTAAAGACCGAGCTTTGCGCTCACAGGGGGGTAGCAGGAGGACCTGCGGAACTCTCCCAAAGTGAGCAACGTCGCGGTCTATTTTTTTATCGCTAACCTGAAACCAGGTAGCCCTGAGGATCAAGTTTTCTAAAACAAGACCTCTACTAGGTGTGTGTAAAAGGAAGGAAAAATGGCTCGTATTGCCGGTGTGGATTTACCACGCAACAAGCGCGTTGAGATAGCTCTTACCTACATCGTAGGTATTGGTAACACGACGTCACAGAAAATTTTGGCTGAGGCTAATATTGATCCGGGCACGAAGACCGATGCGCTTAGCGAGGATCAAATTGGTCAGATCAGAAAGATCATTGAGAACACCTACAGTGTTGAAGGTGATGTTCGACGAGCAGTTTCTACCAACATCAAACGCTTGATGGATTTAGGAACGTATCGAGGACTCCGTCATCGTCGTGGACTTCCAGCTCGTGGACAAAGAACGAGCACGAACGCGCGAACACGTAAGGGGCCAAAAGGGCGGCAGATTGCTGGTAAGAAGAAAGCCACCAAGAAATAACATTAGTTCGGAGAGCAGAGACGCGTAATGGCGGTTAAGAAAGATTCTACAAAGAAGAAAAAGGTAAAGAGCAAGAACATTCCAAGCGGAATCGCTCACATCCAGGCGACCTTTAATAACACCGTGGTCACAATCACTGACCTCGGTGGTAATGTCGTTTCATGGTCAAGTGCGGGATGTAATGGATTCAAAGGCTCAAGAAAGTCTACGCCGTTTGCTGCACAGATTGCTGCACAGAAGGCTGCCGAGGTTGCAGTGGAGCACGGTATGCGTAGTGCACAAGTATTTTTGAAAGGTCCAGGTTCTGGCCGTGAGTCAGCGTTGCGGGCTCTTCATGCGGCTGGAATTTCAGTAACCGCAATTAAAGACATCACCCCTGTTCCACATAACGGCTGCCGCCCAAAGAAGCGGCGTCGAGTGTAGCAGGAGCTGTTTGAGCTTCATACGTATGACCTCAGGCATTCACTCTGTAAGGAATTAAAACCAATCATGGCACGTTATACTGGTCCAGTTTGTCGTCTTTGTCGTCGTGAAGGCGAAAAGTTGTTTCTAAAAGGCGATCGTTGCTACTCAAGCAAGTGCGCGGTTGAGCGAAGAGAGGGTCCTCCAGGAGTTCACTCACGCTCTCGTGGTCGTTTTTCTGAATATAAAGTTCAGCTTCGCGAGAAGCAGAAAGTGAAGCGAATGTATGGACTGCTCGAGAAGCAGTTCCGCTCACTATTCTTCCAAGCCGATGCGAAGAAAGGGGTTACCGGTGAGAACCTTCTCCAACTCCTCGAATCACGTCTTGATAACATGGTCTATCGCGCGGGCTTTTCTTCTTCACGAAGTGAAGGTCGTCACTACGTCAGCCATGGACATTTCTTGGTCAATGGAAAGCAGGTCACCATTCCTTCCTACCGAATCCAAGAAGGCGATGTGATTACCGTGAAAGAAGATAGTCGCGGTAATGGTCGTATCAATGAGTCAATTATGGCAGTCGAAGCACGTCGAGTGCCTGAGTGGATTGAGCTTGATAAGGGTGCATATGCCGCCAAGATTCGAGCTCTCCCCACGCGTGAGCAGTTGACGCATCCGATGAAAGAACAGTTGATAGTTGAACTATATTCCAAGTAGCGCGGTCTACTGAAGTTATATTTGTTGGGGTGTCTCCTTGTTCAAAGGAGTCACCACGGCGGGAAAACAGAAAGCGGGTAAAGAAGAACATGCATCGCAATATCCTTAAAGACCTAATCAAGCCAAAACGCCTCGACGTAGAAAACGAAGCTACTCTGTACGGAAAGTTTGTCGCCGGTCCGCTTGAGCGTGGATACGGTACGACGATCGGAAATAGCCTTCGTAGAATTCTGTTGTCGTCTCTTCCTGGCGCGGCAATCACACAAGTGCGTATTGAAGGTGTGAAACACGAATTCTCAACGGTGCCTGGCTGCATTGAGGATGTGACTGAGATTATTCTTAACCTGAAGGAAGTAATCGTTGACCTTGCGGAAAA
>CAYGNZ010000007.1:14671-21777 GCA_964351345.1 uncultured Bdellovibrionales bacterium
CATTGAAATGGTTGCTCGCATGGGTCGTGGATATGTGGTCTCTGACGCTCTGAAAACAGAAGACGCTCCAGTGGGAACAATCTTTCTTGATGCCGTGTTCTCGCCGGTGCGAAAAGTAAATCACCTTGTTTCCAACGCTCGTGTTGGTCAGACCACTGACTTCGATAAGTTGACTCTTGAGGTTTGGACCGACGGTAGTATGCAGGCTGAAGACGCAGTTCGCGGTGCAGCTTACATTCTACGGGATCAACTTTCAGTGTTCACTGGTGTTGAAGAAGTCGTTGAAGAAGTTGAGAAAGCGCCCGTTGATGCAGGCCCGAAACTTAACGAGAATCTCTTCCGACGAATCGATGAGCTGGAGCTCAGTGTGCGATCTTCAAACTGTCTGGAAAACGCAGATATTAAATACATCGGTGAACTCGTGCAGCGTTCTGAAGCGGAGATGCTTCGAACAAAGAACTTCGGACGGAAGTCGTTGAACGAAATTAAGGAAATCCTCGGAGAGATGAACTTGTCGCTTGGCTACAAGGTGGAGAACTTTCCTCCTCGCCACGAACTCGACAAGCTCAGCGAGGCAAGTGGAGGAGTGCCTGATTAAGCACTCTTGGAAGAACTATGAGACATAAAAAAGCTTTCAGAAAACTTAATAGAACGCCTGCACATCGGCGTGCGCTTTTCAGAAACTTGGCGACCTCTTTGATCGTTCATGATCAAATAGAAACGACCTTGCCAAAAGCGAAAGAGCTTAAGCGAGTAGCCGATAAGCTTATTACTTTAGGTAAAAATGATTCCCTTCATAATCGTCGCCAAGCGATGAAGTTCTTGATGGCGGAGAATCGTAAAGCTGAAGGTAATGCAAAGAAGTGGACTGCGGTGCACAAGCTCTTTGAAGAGCTTGCTCCACGTTTCAGCGAACGCAATGGCGGCTATACCCGTGTTGTTCGAACTCGCAAGAGAGACGGGGATAAGGCCCAAATGGCAATTATCCAGTTTGTTGAGGAGACGCTTGAGGCGAAAGCGCCAAAACGACGTAAGCGTCGTGTGACAAAGGCTGTTGAAGAGACTCCTGCTGCGGAAGCGGCTGAAGCATCTCAGGCGGAGTCGAGTGCAGAGGAAGCTCCGCAAGCGGAGTAACCTTAGATTATCTCATTAGCTTCGCTAAGAATGGGCTATGGATCTGCTTAAAGGGAAAAAGGGACTGATCATCGGTGTTGCGAACAATCGCAGCATTGCGTGGGGAATTGCCGAGGCGGCTGCTCGCGAGGGTGCTCAGCTTGCTTTTACGTATCTTAACGAGGCACTTGAGAAGCGGGTCCGACCACTCGCTGAGTCAGTTGGATCAGAGCTTATCTTGCCTTGTGATGTGCAGGATGATGCGCAGATAGATGCAGTCTTTAAGGAAGTCGAGAAGGCCTGGGGCAAACTCGATTTCGTTATCCATGCGGTAGCCTACGCCAATGGCGATGATCTGAAAGGTCCTTTTCACAAAACATCTCGCGATGGTTTCGCGCTCGCACTGGATGTCAGTGCCTACTCGCTGGTCGCAGTAACTCAGCGCGCCGTTCCTTTGCTCAATCCTGGTGGAAGTGTGCTGACCTTGTCCTATCTTGGAGCGGTAAAAGTCGTTCCTCATTATCGCTTGATGGGAGTGGCGAAAGCTGCACTTGAAGCCTGTGTCCGCGAGCTCGCTGTTGATCTCGGGCCACAAGGGATTCGTGTGAACGGTATTTCTGCTGGTCCTATCAAAACACTAGCCGCCTCTGGAATCGCTGATTTCAGGGAGCTCCTTGGAGCCTTTGAGGTTCGTGCTCCACTTCGTCGCCTTGTCACGATCGAAGAAGTAGGTGATTCGGCGGTGTATCTCCTTAGTGACTACGCTCGTTCTATTACGGGTGAAGTTCACTATGTCGACGGCGGATTCTCCGTTACGACTGCCTAATTAATTCCATTTCTTTTTCTGTACGCTCTTGGGTGATTGTGCACCCGTTGTTCCCGTATGCGAGCGTGCCCCCTGAGGCTTCCGTAGAAGAAGTTTTGGGTTGTTTGATGCTTTTCCAGCTCAGTTTTCGGTGCAGACGAAGCCTCAGGGGGCACGCTCGCATACGGGAACAACGGGCTCGGTGAGACGCCAGAATCTTCACACCTATAAGTCGTGCATTTTGCCAGAGAATGAAAGTTACAAGGGACCGATGAACTCGTCGGAATGTGTCATTAGGGAATTTGAAAAGAAAGCCTCAAGCTGAACCATCGTCGTTGACGTGGTTCAGCTTTGAAGCTGGCGCCGCGTCAATGATTGTAACCTTCTCTTACTCTTTCCAAAGAACTTGCAGCTTGCTCTCGTCGGTGAGGGCTCGTTGAAGTCCGTCTGAGATGACGGTGAGGACGTCGAAGTCTTCGATGTCATCAGCTTTGGTCTGAGCATTGCCGTATTTTTTGGCAAGGGCGATTCGGGTCAATTCCTTGAGTCGTCGCGGAGGGTCTTCCACTCGAAGGGGAGTGCCGTCGAGTTCATCTTCTTCTGAGGCTTCCGCGATGAAACCCTGGAGCTTAAAGGGCTGACCGGCGATCGAGATCGTGAATGTTACACCTACGGGGTCGTAGACCGACGAGGTGAAAATATCAGCCGCTGCTCCTACAAGCATTCCTAGGGCAAAACTTCGTTCGTCGACGCCTCGACTGTCAGAGCTGGCGTTCATGGTGGTGACCTTTCGTTTCAATATCAAGGTGACTAAAAAAATGGCTTTGAGGCTTCCTTGCGATGAGTGGATCACCGCAAGGAAGGGGGGGGGGCTGCCTATACTCAAAGGAAGTGAGAAAAAAGAGCAAATTGCTGATTAAATATATCACAAATCAGCGCTGCCCGGAAATCTGGCTTACGGGGGCTGGGAGTTTCATGCATTGAGAACAACTGCTAAACGATTCTATGGACGATTGAGAGCAGATTTCAGGCTGGAGCGTTGATTTTGGGCAAAATAAACACTGATATTTCCTGGCTGGTTCGGCTGCGCTGGTTTGCGGTAGTGGGGCAGTTTGTGGGGGTGCTGGTCGCTGCGGGCTTACTTGAGCTCAGCTTCCCGCGTCTTGAGCTCTATACGGTTGTCGGTCTTACACTCATTTCTAATCTCGTGCTTGAGGTGCTGCAGCGGCGTCGAGTGAGCTTTTCTCACAATATGGTGGGTGCAGTGTTGCTGCTTGATACCACGCTCTTGGCGATGCTGCTCTATTTCAGCGGGGGCTCGTCTAATCCTTTCAGTACGCTTTTTCTGGTTCATATTACTCTGGCGGCGGTCGTTCTTGGTTCGAGGTGGACTTGGCTGCTCGCCGGTCTGGCTACTACCTACTACGTCTTGTTGTTCAAGTTCTTTGTGCCCGTAGCCCAGATTACCCATGAGCATGGCATGCATATGGGCGAATCATATTCTCTTCATTTGCAAGGCATGCTGATTGCGTTTGTACTGACCGCGGCCTTAGTGACGTATTTTCTGGATAAAGTAACGCGACAGATTAAACTTCTTGAAAAAGAGCGCTTTGATCAGTCTCGACTGGCGTCCTTAGCGACCTTGAGCGCCGGAGCAGCGCATGAACTTGGTTCTCCGCTTGCGGCGATTTCAATTGCCAGTGAGGAGTTGGAGCTTGTCGGTGGAGATGAGCAAGTTGATCTTGCACTAATTCGAGAATTGTCTGAATCCATCACGCTGGGGGTGAGTCGATGCAAAGATATTATTGCGACGATGGGTGGAGAGCTTGGTCGATTAGAGAACGTGGAGAAAGACTCATTTTTGCTCGCGGAGCTGGTGGATGATGTTTGCAGAGAGTTTTCAGATTTAGAGTCGGCACGAATAGATTTTGAGCTACCGCTTGAGACCATTCAGCTTAGAGCGTATTACCCAATGTTGAAGCGTTGTCTGCACGAAATGTTGCACAACGCTTTGGATGCATCCTCGATAGACGGGAGGGTGAAATGCGAAATCTGCGTTGAGGGGGGAGTTGTTCGAGTGGCCGTCGTTGACCACGGCTACGGCATTACTGAGGACGGAATCGCCAAAGCTACTGAACCTTTCTACTCTACTAAGGATGTAGGACAAGGGATGGGTCTTGGTCTTTATCTTGTTGAGCTCTTTGCCAAGAGTATGAAAGGGCAGAGGTACGCTTGCCCTTTCACGAGAACCTAGAACTCTCGCGGAGAACCTCGAATGCCTGAGAGTCTTGTCCAAGAGACTGAGATACGAGAAGCGGCCAGCGCCCCTGTGGTGCTGGTGGTGGATGACGACGAGCTATTTCGACAGTCAATTGTCGGGGCCTTGCGTCGTCGAGGGTTTGAAGTCCATGAGGCAGATACGGTCTGTGCCGCACGGGCTTCCCTCAAGTCTCTACGAGCACACAGCATCCTGCTTGATATCAGGATGCCGGGTGAACTCGGTATCGAGCTTATCGCCCCGATCAAGAAACAATATCCTGAGACCAAGATAATTGTGCTCACGGGATATGGCAGCATTGCGACCGCAGTGGCTGCGATGAAACTAGGTGCGGATGAATACCTGACGAAACCGGCAGCGCTTAATGAGGTGTTGGCCGCTATCGAAGGACGTCGGGAGATGCCGCTAGAATTCTCTGATGCAGGTGCAACGCTTTCTGAGATCGAACGGGAGCACATTCAAAAAGTGCTCCTTGAGACAGGAGGCAATATATCGAAGGCCGCAAAGATTTTAGGAATTCACCGCCGATCCTTGCAACGCAAGTTGGCGAATCTCGGCGAGGCTTAATCGCGGCTCCTCCAAGACTTGGTTTGAGTGGCGCTATCCGCTGCGACAATTTGCCACATTGTTATTCTCTAACGACTGAGTATCTTAAGCACTCAATTGCTCCTCCGTGTTGGAGTAGATCGAAACGTACTTAAGGAATCTCGATGCGTACAATATCTTTTCTCCTCCCATTACTTCTCGCCGTTATTTTCCTTCCTTCGCAATCTCGAGCGGACTCTCATCCCTCTTGGAGCGGTAGTCGACCAGACGGGCATGCGCCGATTGGAGTAATGGGGGAGCATGTCCATGCCGCTGGAGAGACCATGTTCTCGTATCGCTATATGAGCATGGATATGGATGGACTACGCGACGGCTCAAGCGGTGTGAGCGAGCAGTCAGTTCTTGAAGATTTCATGGTCACGCCAACTGATATGCGGATGGAAATGCATATGTTTGGTGCGATGTTCGCCCCGAGTGATCGACTGACTTTGATGATGATGGTTCCTTATCTTGAGATCGATATGAATCATTTAGTGCGCAATGGTCGTCGTTTTAAAACCGAGAGCAGTGGGTTGGGTGATATTTCTCTTACTGGTCTTGTCCATTTATTCACTTACGAGCAACAGCGATTTATTTTCAACGCCGGAGTAAGTCTTCCGAGTGGGGAAATTGATGAGCGTGATGATACGCCAGCTGCAGAGAATGCAAAATTGCCGTATCCAATGCAGCTCGGCTCTGGAACTGTCGATCTTCGACCGGGACTAACCTATCTTGGTCAAACCGACCGCCTCTCTTGGGGCGCGCAAGGAATTGGCACGATTCGCTTGGGACGGAATGATAATGAGTATTCACTAGGGGACAAGTTTGAAAGCACGGCTTGGTTGGCGACACCTCTTTGTGAAAACCTCAGTGCCTCAGTGAGATCGAGTTGGAGTATTTGGGGCAATGTCGACGGAGCTGATCCTGAGCTTAATCCGCAGATGGTCCCCACCGCAGATGCGAATCGAAGAGCCGGACGAAGAGTTGAACTGGCCGCAGGGATAAACTTTTATGTTCCTGAAGGTTCAGCAAAGAACTTTCGTCTCGGTGTTGAAGGTATCCTTCCCGT
The DNA here is from genome assembly GCA_964351345.1 of uncultured Bdellovibrionales bacterium. Lineage (GTDB taxonomy): Bacteria > Bdellovibrionota_C > UBA2361 > SZUA-149 > SZUA-149 > SZUA-149. The sequence continues at coordinate 20,522 of CAYGNZ010000007.1, forward strand.
GTATGAAAGCTTGGACGGTCCGCAACTAGAAACCGATTGGAGTCTGGTGCTTGGCGCACAAATGTCTTTTTAGTACACTCCCCCTTGCTCCTTTCTTAGATCAGCTCCAGGCAATGCGGCGAGGGAATGAAAGACAAGCTCAAGGACACGCTCGTTTCAATCACCTCTGCTGAGGAGGTCATTGAGCTAGAACGAATTCAGAATCTTTGGAGTGGCTACGGTACCTTGAAGCGCTACAAGCTTCTCGGTGTAGAGCCGACCACCGTCATTGTAAAACACGTGGCCCCTCCGACGCGTGCAAATCACCCACGTGGCTGGCATAGCGATACCTCTCACCGCCGAAAGCTCAAGTCGTATCAAGTTGAAACTAGCTGGTATCAGCAATGGAGCATGCATTGTTCGAAAAGCTGCTACGTTCCTCAATGCATTGGGGTAGAGAATCTCGATGCGGAGTTCTTAATTGTTCTTGAAGATCTCGATGCAAGTGGTTTTGAAGTCCGAAAGTCCCATGTCAGTATGGGCGAAATTCAGGCTTGCTTGAAATGGCTCGCACACTTCCATGCGACTTTTTTAGGCAGGGAACCGAGCGGGCTGTGGGAATGCGGCACGTACTGGCATCTCGCAACACGGCCAGATGAATTGGCGGTGCTCAAAGATAGGAACTTAAAGAGTGCTGCTGCAGCGATTGATCAAAAGTTGCGAGAAGCGAAGTTCCAAAGTTTTGTACATGGGGATGCAAAGCTTGCAAATTTCTGTTTCTCCTCAGACGGCAAGAGAGTTGCTGCCGTTGATTTTCAGTATGTCGGCGGGGGATGCGGGATGAAAGATGTGGCGTACTTCGTTGGTAGCTGTCTTGCAGAAGATGAGTGTGAAACATACGAAGAGAAACTTCTTGAGTACTATTTTTCAGTCCTCAGTAATGTGCTGCGGAGACGAGCTCCGGAAATTCCGGTCCAAGAGCTTGAAGAGGAATGGCGTAGTTTGTACCGAGTGGCCTGGGCCGATTTTCACCGATTTCTCAAAGGCTGGAGCCCTGAGCACTGGAAGATCAATAGTTATAGTGAGCGGGTGACGCGAGAGGTTGTTGAGAGCTGCCTGAGCTAAGCCTTTTCCGTTCCCCAATTCCGCTCAGCGTATGCTATAGATGTTGACGAAAATTTTATTTAATTAATTTCCGAGCAGATGGATATGAAAGAAAAGAAAGCCGTAGCCGTTGTCATGGGAGGGGGACCTGCTCCCGGTATTAATGGAGTAAT
>CAYGNZ010000007.1:21787-23252 GCA_964351345.1 uncultured Bdellovibrionales bacterium
CCGAGAACTCAAGATCGCTGATGTGTCTCGAATCGATACCGAAGGAGGCTCAATTATTGCTACTTCTCGGGCGAATCCAAAAAAGAGCCCAGAGATGCTTGAGAACGTGGTGAAGGTGCTCAAGGAATTCGACGTTGGATATTTTGTAACCATTGGCGGAGATGACACCGCAGCGAGTGCGAAGGCAGTTGCAGAAGCTGCGGGTGGCTCAATTGCGGTCGCTCATGTCCCAAAAACGATTGATAACGATCTCCCCTTGCCAGGTAAAGCCAGTACCTTTGGATTCCAGACTGCGAGAGAAGAGGGAACTCGAATAGTCGACTTTTTAATGAATGACGCCAAGACCACGAGTCGTTGGTACCTGGTAGTCGCCATGGGCCGCAAGGCGGGCCATCTTGCGATGGGTATTGGTCTTTCTGGAAGTGCGACGGTAAGCATAATTCCAGAGGAGTTTCGCGGGCAAAAAATTTCCCTTTCCCAAATTTCGGATATTCTTGTCGGAGCAATCCTTAAACGGTACGTGTATGGACGCCAGTATGGCGTTGCGGTGCTTGCCGAAGGACTTGCGGAGATACTTGATCCCGACTCAGTGCCGGAGCTTATTGACGCGGAGCGCGATCCGCATGGAAACATTCGTTTCGCTGAAATTGATTTTGGACGTTTGGTAAAAACTGCCGTCCGCGATCGACTGAAGGATTTCGGCCTCGAGAAATTGCTCGTGATTGATAAAAACGTTGGGTATGAACTGCGATGTTGCCCACCGAATGCCTTTGATCGCGAATACACGAGGGAACTCGGCTATGGGGCGATTGATTTCCTTCTGGGTGGCGGAAGCGAAGGCATGATTATTCGGCAAGGAGACTCGCTTTCAATTTTGCCATTTGCGGAGTTTATTAGCCCAGAAACTGGGCGGGCGGATATTCGCCTCGTTGATGTGGACTCTGATGCTTACAAAATTGCAAGAAAGTATCAGATTCGCCTTACGGAAAAAAACATCGAAGATTCCGAGTTTCTTGCCCGCTTATCTGAGCTTACAAACACCTCACCTGAGCAATTAAAAGCAGCGTTTTCCGATGTTGCAAAAAACTCTGGTGCCTTTCCTGTTGGTAAGTAGCGAGATGGACACGACCAAGGCAGTAACGGAACTCATTACGCTTGCCGAGCAGTGCTTGGAGTCAAGTAAGCAGAATGCAGTTGATGAGTTTGTCGTGAAAACAGGTGAGTATCTCGATTTACTCAATACCTGGCAGCAGGAGATGAACAAATATAATCCCTTGGTTTCGGACCCGACTCTAAATGAAGAACAGAAGGCAACGTTTCGTCAGCAAATCGAACAGCTCAGTGATTTACATACTGAGCTGCTTGCAAAAGCTGGTTCCACCAAAGAAGACGTCGGAACAAAAATGTCTGAAGTGCACAAGCGAGCGACAGGCTTACGAAAATATATCGACTCCGCACCATCCCG
>CAYGNZ010000008.1:0-23008 GCA_964351345.1 uncultured Bdellovibrionales bacterium
GGAAATACCTTCAGTTACTAGCGTCATTTTGCTCGTTCATCTCCTCACTCAAGTAGTGGGATATTCTTTCGCTTTTTTGGCTCTTAGCTTTTTTCTTATTAAAGAAGTCAAAAGTTAGCGGATTTGTCCACAGTCAGTTATAATAACACTTTAGTTTCATTGAATTTTACTTGAGGCGCGCTTCTTTCATGACCAAGAAAGAAACAAATGGATCTTCAACAAACCTCACCTCAGCACTGTCTGAAGCGCAGAGTATTATCGCGGCTGCGGAGAGTCGGGCCCAAGAATTACTCGCTGAGGCAAAAAAAGTTTTTGATGCCGCAAAATCTGACGGCTACCAAGAAGGGCTCGCTATCGGGCGCCAGGATGCCGTGCAGGAAGCGGTTCGTTTGCTTGCCGATACGAGCGCCGTCAGCGAAAGGCTCGCTCAGGAGGCTGCAAAGCTCGCTATCGCAATTTCAGAGACCGTCATTGGGGAACACGTAAAGGTCGAACCGGCAACCGCGAAAAAGATTGCTCAGTCGGCAATCCGCGAAGCAGTTACTGGGGACTCAATTACCGTCGTTGCTCATGCAGACGACATCAAACTGCTAGAAGAGGCAGCGGATGAACTACGTCGCATCGCGGGTGGCTCCTCCATAGCATTTGAATCAAGCAGTGAGATCACGAGAGGTGGTTGTATTGTTCGCACTGAGTTCGGTGAAGTGGACGCAACTATCGACACCTTGCTCTCAAGTGTCAGAGAACGACTAGGATTGGCGAAATAGTCCGATGGGAATTGATGAGCCAAAAACCTCAAACGGGGGTTCACAAGGACTACCAGAGATAAATCTCGATTCGTACTACCATAAGCTGCGCCTTGAATCTCGGCCCCAAGTCACTGGTCGCGGTCGCGTGCGTCGTATTACCGGTGGGATGGTAATCAGAGCAAGACTACCCAACGCCCGTATCGGAGAAATCTGCTCGATAGAACCCTCCGGTCGACCTCCAGTAAAAGCTCAAATTATCGGATTTGATGATGAGGACGTTTTCCTCACACCGCTTGATCCAATAGAAAAAGTTGGCCCTAAGACTCCCGTGGTCAATCGCGGCAAAGTGCTTGAAATAGGCGTGGGGGATGCGCTTCTCGGTCGAGTTGTTGATTCCCTAGGAGAGCCAATTGACAGTAAAGGCCCAATCGATTGCGATGTGCAGTATCCTGTTCGAACCTCAGCTCCAGAGGCAATGAAACGCCGACGAATTGAAGAGGCGATCCCTCTTGGAATTCGAGCAGTGGATACCTTACTCACTATTGGTGAAGGGCAACGAGTTGGCGTGTTCTCAACGGCCGGCGTGGGGAAATCAAGTCTGCTGGGCATGATTGCTCGAAATAGTACGGCAGATGTGAATGTGGTCGCTTTAGTCGGTGAGAGAGGTCGTGAGGTGCTCGACTTTCTCGATCAGAACTTGGGCCCTGATGGCTTATCGCGTTCGGTGGTCGTGGTCTCCACAAGTGACGAAACTCCTCTTCGCCGTATCGTTGCCGCGTATTCTGCCACGGCAATCGCAGAGTATTTTCGAGACCAAGGAAAACGAGTGATGCTCTTGATGGACTCCGCGACCCGTTTCGCCCGAGCCTTGCGAGAAATCGCACTCAGCGTTGGGGAGCCACCAGCTCGTCAAGGATATCCTCCCTCGGTGTTTGCCGCACTTCCCGAGCTTCTTGAACGGGCAGGGAATACGCACACGGGCAGCATTACCGCACTCTACACAATCCTGCTCTCCTCAGAGCAGATTGAGGACCCGCTTGGTGAAGAAATTCGAGCAATTCTTGATGGTCACCTCTATCTCAGCTCCCACTTGAGTCAGGCACAACATTATCCTGCAATTGACCTCTTGCGCAGCAATAGCCGAATTATGGAGAATATCGTCAACGAAGAACATAAGGCGATTGCGCAAAAAATTAGAACCTTATGGGCGAGCTACGAGGACAACAGAGATCTCATCATGCTCGGTGCGTACCGAAAGGGCAGCGATGCACAAATAGATGAGGCAATTGAGAAACGACCTGCGCTGCTGGAGTTTTTAATTCAAAGTCCCAAGGAGCATGATTCCTTCGAGTCAGCATTGGCGAAGGCGAAAACTGTTCTAGAGTAAACCCACAAGCAAGACACGATACGCAAACGTAATTAGACAAGGACAACGGGCCCTACCCAGAAAACCTCGATGCGGGAGATAAAGTTTCACATACCCAAGCAAGTTATCGCGATTGCAGTCGTCCTCATTTTCGGCTTCTTTTTATTTGCAGAGAAGCTCTTTGATAGTGAAATCTATTTTCCCAACCTACCCTCCGGTGCCTATGTCGGTGAGATCTCAGGCGTTGGCAGCAACGAGCAAGCAACAATCTATGCTGAGCGACTGGATGGAATTAACGCACTGCTCCTTGTTGTCTTTAAAGCTGGCTGGAAACCAAAAATTCACCAGCTCCGAAAAATCTCTACGGAAGAAGAAAGCCCAGAACGCTTTCGCTGGAAACCGCTGAAAATCAAATTCGACGAAAATTCTTTTCTGCTTTCCGGAGCAGATAGTAACGGAAATTTCGCGGGAACTGTGACAAAAGGCGAGCTGGTAGTTGGCAAGTGGTCGCTTGAACAAATTGAGCCGAAAGACCTGCGACGAAATGTCTTAGCTACCGCAAAGAATTTTTCACTTCCGAATTGGCTTAAACAAAAAGGCATTTACCGTACTCTTCGAGAGGAAGAAGAGCAGCTCGAACTTTCGATTAAAGACGGTGAGGAAAAACTTCAACGGCTTGAAGCCTACGTTGCTGAAGGAGCTGAGCTTCGCGCACGCGCACGAACACGGCGCCAGGAACTGGAAGAATCAATCAGTGAACTCAAATCAAAGCGCGCAGAGAAGCTGCAAGAACTGAAACAATATGTTCGAGAGATTGAACAACTTGATCGAATTACAAAAAAGGGACGTACCATTGAGCTCGCCCGTCGCGTGAGCAAGCGTGAAAACAAATGGTACCTCGTTCACTGGCAACAAGGAATGGACCTCTCGGCTCTAGAGGAAACACTTGCAGCATCTCTTAATGTCGATCTGCGTAAGTTAAACGTGCAAGTAGAGCGAGCCCGTGAAATTGAATCGCTCAGGCACTCGATCGCGCTTGAACAGTCAAGAATTCGTAAATTAAAAGAAATGTATCAGAGAAAGATTGAAGGTCCGACGAAAAAGGAACCGCAAGAAAAACCAACGACTGAGCAACCATGGTGGAAAAGATGGGATACCGTCTTCGGTTAATTCGTACCTGCATCGCGCTGCTTGCGGGCTCTCTCCTGCTGTCGAATCAGACAGCGCATGGAGACTCGCTTGAGCTTGGCAGTGATTTCGCGGTACTCGATCAAATCGTGTCAGGTTCTTTTGAACCTGCCTCCTTGATCGTATTACAAGAAGTCGGACTTGGTAGTGTCAGACAGTATCAGGCAATCGGCATACCGCTTGAAATGGATGCAGTGACTGCGGAACAAAATCCCGGCACACAAGCAATCCGAAGAATCATTGGCGCCGGTGTTGATCTTGACTCCACAAGTGAAGACGACTTTTTTCACTTCACGTTCTTCATGGCCAGTGAAGATTCGGGATTCGCCGCGACTGAGACTAAGCGCTGGAGCTATAAGGAGCTGCTTGAGAATAGCCCATCTCTAGAGGAGCTTTCTAAGCAAATGGCAGCATTACGTCATCGACTTAAGATAAAGCGAGTTACTTCGATTGATTTAGAGGAGAAGCTTGAAGTTCTCCGTCGTAAAGCCTCAGCAATCGCTGATGTTGATGGAATCATTGCACTAAAAATGGAGAAAGCGAGTCTGGCAAATGTGGAGTCAGAGAAGGATGTAGAAATTGCACGCTTGCGAGAGCTGAGTGAGCTAGGACGTTCCTTGCCAGAACCTGAGAACATTAATGCGCTGCGATCCGCACTTGCTGATGATCTGCGCGAGGCAGCCAAAATTACCTCAATGGCAGATCGCCTCAATCGTCGTAAACAGCAGGCCGCTGAACAGCATTTAAAAAATAAGCTTCGCCTGATTAAGAATATGCAAAATGTTGATCCAGAATCCCTGGCACAAAAAATTCTTGAATTGCGCAAAACGCGCCGAGAATACGAAATTCGGCTGGGACTGGGCTCAAAAGAACCTGAGAATCGAGACTTTTAATCCCCGCTCTCTTTGTTACTGTAGGAAGCTTGGTCCTACTTTACACTGCACTACTTCGATTTTTTCCCAAACGTTCCCAGTGACATAAGGCTCCTGCTCTAACCAAGCATCCACCTCTGCCCGAGACTCCATTTCCAGCACAATCATCGAGCCGACCATCTTTTCAGTAGAATCTAAGATCGCAACCGCATACAGCATCTTGCCCTCATCTCGCAGCTGATTACCCAGAGCAATATGAGCTTCACGCACCGCGAGTCGCCGCTCAAGCGCGGACTGATCCTCTCCATCATATCCTAAGACCATGAATTGCATACTTTTTCCCCCACCTTTCCGCCTTCGCCAGAGGCTACGGCGGACAAGCCGCCTGAACTTTGACGTTACGTATTGTTATCTCTGCTTGGCCGGAAGCCAGCGTTCTGCTTATACCGTTATTTACTAATTCGATCTAATTCACTCAGCCCTTGCCTTTGTTCAAAGATATTTACACCCCTGTTGAAGCAAAATCTCTCTGCACTCAGATAAGTGGATGTAAGGGGCTGGTGATGTGGTTTGTGGATGCGGTTGGCCCCGATGAGGTAACAAGAGAACGACGGTTTGAGTTCCTCAACAAAAGTTTCTTGAGACGCGTTGGTTGGTAGCGTTGCTGAAAGGGGTGCGTGGTGTAGTGGCTACCGTACGATTGGTTTCGTAGAAAGCGACTTTAAAAGAGCAGTCCTTGGACTGCTCTTTTTTTTTCTTTCTTTTTTGTTGTTCGCAAACAGAAAAGAACTCGTTGAGGTGATGGTGCTTCGAGGGGAAGCACGGTGGATGTATGAAGGCAGGAGTTAAAAATTTAAACTTTCGAGTAGCACTACTCTTCCTCTTGCTGAGCCTTAGTGCGTGCGGAACTCACGGAAATCCGTCAAAGCGTATTGACGTTCAGCCCCCTGCCCCATCTCTAGACTTTCTGCTTGGCACCTATTGTCCTTCACTTAAAGTTGAGAATCGTGGGGAACTCACCGAAGCGGTAGAACGAGCGGCCTTTGTCCACGGTATTGAACCCGGTCTTGTTTTTGCGGTCATTACTGCCGAGTCGAATTGCCGTCGTCGAGCACGTTCTCGTTCAGGCGCGCTCGGTCTGATGCAGCTAATGCCGAAAACCGCACGCTGGCTAGGTGTACGTGATCCCTATTCTCATTGGCAAAATGTTGACGGAGGAACGAAGTACTTAGCTCACTTGCTTGAGCTTTTTGACTCCGATCTTCCCCTAGCACTCGCCGCCTACAATGCAGGCCCGACCCGTGTGCGACGTTACGGAGGGATTCCACCCTACTCTGAAACTCGAAGATATGTTCGCAAAGTAATCGCGTATTACGAGATGTATCGAATCGCGCGCTAAGCTAAAGTAATTCGACATTGGCGCGGGGAACTACTACTTCCTCCCCGGTATCAAGCTTCGCTCTTAAGACCCTCACTTTCGCCCCACTTGGCACGACTTGAGGTTCGCTGGGTAATTCTACAACTTCTCCGAGCGCACCAAAATAAGGAACTCGAATCACACGAAGCCGCGCACCTACTTCTAAGAAACTTTTGGCGTTATCTGTATCAAATTCTGTCTCAGCGGTTTCTGTGTGCGGAATGATAATTTCTGGTCGCATTGCTCCCGCACGAACTTGCGTTGCTCCATTCACCGAGGCTTGGCGTCCAGCAAATTTCTGCGCGAGCCGAAGAATTCGCTCAGACATCGGCAGCACTCCGAAGCCTTCGGTCACAATGAAGGTAAATGGCACGGCTTCATCACCGGTGATCGAGACCCCAATTTCGTGTCCCACGAAAGTTCTTAAGGTGCTCGAATCAACCGAACCACAAACCACTGCTTGCACATTAAGTTTCGCAGCCTGAGCGAGCGCTTCGGGCGTATAACTCGCACCACCCACTACAATCGCGCTTGATACTTTCTCACCCAAGCCGAGAAGTACTTGCTCAGTCACAACTTCATCCAGTGCCACGTCGAGTGCAAAAACTTTTCCGCGGGCCTCTCCTCCAACGCCGAAAATCCCCTGGATAAACGCACCCTGTGCTTCAATAGTCACGGATTTACCGGGGTCAACTTCAACCACTACCCCCTCAACGTAGGCATCTACCGCGAGCGGGGCAGAGGCTTGACGAATGCCGAGGTGCGCGTTGACTTCAGTAAAAAACTCAACGACACCACTTGTGGGCGCTTCAAGCGTTGACTCAAATAGTCCAAAGAATGACTTCACCCTTGCGATCACTTGGCCTGCGGTCACCGCATCGCCAGGCTTTACAAGCATTCCATCAATTACATCTTCAACTTCAAATCCCATACGATCTGCCACCCGGAGGATGCTAATCTCCCCGGGAATATCAGCGGCAAGCACTTCAGTGTCTGCTGAAACTCTTTGTCCCACTTCAACAAGACAGCGACCGGGAAGCGGGAGCTCTCGAAGCTTTCTAACTTTTGCTGAACCTGTCGCTTGTAGGGCGGGAGTATATGCCTGTGCCATTTAGGCTACCTCCAATCCAAAAGCCGCAAACCACTCAGCAATAGTTTTGACTTGTTCTGATTCAGCAGGAAATTCTAGTGGTCTCCCTCGCCCGTCGAGAATCAGTCCGGCAGGACCTCCTCGCACCTTGGTAGTAAGCACCTCGCCTCGTCCATTGCCCACATTGATTTTTCGCCCTGGTGTAATGACTACTTCAATCTCTTCTTCATCTCCAAGCGGGATTCGCCTTAGCGAGCCTTTGGTAATTTGATGCCTGCTTCCATCAGGCATCTTTACTTCAGCCATCAGGCTACCGCTCTCAGCTTTTCCCACGGGGGCAATCGCTGTACCGAGTTGCACGAGACAGTCTCGGATAAATACTTCTGCGGCTGCTTCAGGATGCACACTTGAGAACACACCAAGGTGCGGCATCATAAAAATTGAATCAACCGTAAGCCGTGTCACTCCCTCAGGCTCGTAGGCATCAAGCAGCATAAATGCACTACTGTTTCGATCGGGAGCATGACTAAGCACCCCGCCCGAGCCGATAATAAGATCAAGCCCCATCATATCGACCAAAGAATCAGAGGTTTCGCGTGAAAAGAAATCACTAATCCCGCGCTGGGTCTTACTTCCTTGAAGCCCTGTTGCAAGTCGCTTGTGATGAGCAAAAGCGAGGCGCAATGCCTCCCGACAAACGGCTTGCTCCAGAATGAGATCCTCAAGAGTATAGGGAATACTCGTGGGACGAATCATTTTGTTCCTCAGTCGATCCCGCAGATCCTTTGTCGAGATTTCAAACGGAAGCCAACGGCGAATCGCTGCCTCTCCCGCTTCAAGCAAGACATTAGCCACTGAATAGCTCATACCGAGATTTGCACTTACCGTTCGATTAAAGACGGGGGAGCCATCCAAGGCTCGGAATACGGAGAACACATCGGTAGTCGCTCCACCAATATCAACCGCAACGATCTGAATATTCCACTTCTCCGCAGCCCGCTGCACCATTTCGCCTACTGCCGCGGGAGTAGGAATGATAGGCACCGGAGACCAGGTAAGGAGATTGCTATATCCCGGGGCATGACTCATCACGTGGTGAAGAAAAAGCTCATGAATTGCATCTCGCGCAGGAGCTAAGTTTTCTTCCTCTAACGAAGGACGCAAATTCTCTTCAACAACGAACTCAAAATTCTTACCGAGAATTTCTTCTGCCTGCTCCCGAGCTTGGGAATTTGCCGCGAAGATTACCGGGAGACGTAGCGTTTCACCAAAACGAGGTCGAGGATCTGCTTGCAATACGAGTTCGGCTAAATCGAGCGGATGCTCTACCGTGCCGTCTTCAGTCCCTCCTGCAATGAGCACGATATCGGGGCGAAGATGACGAATTTTTTGCACTCGTTCGTAGGATTCGCGACCATCATCAATTGACACCGCATCCATCACAATTGCGCCTGCTCCTAAGGCCGCACGCTCCGCGGAAGCAGTCGTCATACTGCCGACTACCCCAGCAACAATCATCTGCAAACCACCACCGGCAGAGCTAGTCGAGACATAAAGGTCAACCCCTTCTGCTCCATTTCTCGGTAACAAGGGGCATTCATTCTCAGCACTTGAGTCATTGAGAATTTTTCTACCCGAGAGTTCTTGAATTTCTAAAAATGAATTTCTCGCGCCAATGGTGACATCTGCGACGGGCTTTTCCACCGTGGTCGGCGCTTCACCTCGTGCAGTCTGACGCCAACCGCTCTCGGTTTTTTCAAACAACACCGCTTTGGTGGTGGTCGAACCACAGTCGGTGGCCAGCACCACTTGAAGATCTTCTACTGATATCTCTTTCTTACTCACAAACTCACACTAATGCCGGAATCCAGGTGTGAATAAGATACTCAAGGCGCTCAACGAGCAGCGCCATTCTCGCCATGATTGTCGAGCCGAAGAATGCGCCGAAACAGCCCATCATCAGCCAACGACCAGCTGAAGAAGCAGTCTCCACCACTCCTCCTTCGGTGCGGCGAAAGGTGAAGAAGAAATAGGTCAGCGAAGTAACAAGTGTCATCACAAAGAAAATGTTTGTCAGAGAGTCAACTATTGAGCCTGGGACGTAGAAACTTCGGAACGAATCATAGAGCTGTGGAAGCATTTCACTGAATGTTCCTTTAAATGCCAGACCACCTGCGTAGCCGAGCTGGCAACCGATTACGAGCTGCGCAAGCCACTTATGTCTCTTGGTGAGAATACAGTAGAACAAAAGCCCAAACGACATGGGGAATAAATAGAGTAAGTACATATTCTCATACGGCTCACTCATGGTTCCATCAGGAAACTCAATTCGGTCCATACCGAACATAGGCTTGAGTAACTCCGGCCAAACGAAGAATCGAATGGTAGCAATAATTCCGTAAGCCGTGGCGATACCAATGTAGAGGTGCTCAAAGAAGCGATAGAAGGGATTTTCCCGGTAAAGAAAGGAATATATCGCCAGTGTGGAAACGCCGGCTAAGATTACTTCGAACCAGGGAAGCGTCCAATACTGAGGAATCTCGTTCATCAGCGCGACTCCTTCTTACTCAACGCCCGCATTAACACGCCAACGTTTCCGATAAAGATAAAAGCGAGCACCACGAGCTGCGCGAAAGACAGTCCGGTATTAGTGCTGAGCGCGAGCGATTCCTTACTTCGCTTGCCATACGCTTCGTAGAGCTTCGTTTCATACCATGCCGCTCCGGCAAGCCCCTCAAGAAAGCCGCTAATCTGTTTTGAAGAGTAGTAGATAAAGGCCTCTGGAATGGTGATCGAGGTACAGCCATGAAGAAACACAGGCCCGCGAAAAAATTGAACCCAAGCGTTAAACGCTCCCACGAGACCAGTAAATTCCATGAACATCGAAATGTCTTTAATCGTATGCACGCCTTGCATCACGGGAATATCAGCGAGGGCTGTCTCGTTCGCATCAGCTCGTAAGACATCGTGCAAGTCCTCTGCCTTTGCTAAACCTTGGATCATCAAAATACCACCTGGACGATAACCAAAATTGACCCAGTCCTTGCCATACTCCCAGGTCTCTCCCGGCATTTCTTTCTCAAGTCGCTCGACAATTCCTCGAGGAACACTTTCAAGGAATGGTGCGCCAAGGGTGTAGATAGTAATTAGTGCAAACGGCTGGCGACGACGCAGGAGGTGCTCGATGGCAACTTCAGTTTGTGGCCGATTCTCCGCCATGGTGCCGGGGCCCCAGTCTGCAGCGATAAGCACAATTTTCCCTGAACTCGGATCAAGTTGCTCCACCGCTTCATAAAAATCATCTGCCGTTCCCATGGGGGCGGGCTTCATGATGATTCTGGAAATAATCGGCAAGGAAAGCGAGACCGCGACGAAGAGGTAAATAATTCGTCGATCGAGAGTCTCAAGTATCTCAAACCAACTACGCTTTTGCTTGGGCAGAGGAGCACTCATTCAGCTTCCTCCGTTGCAAGAGGACTCTTCTCAAGCGAGAGCCACATCCTTACTGCCATTGCCAGCCCGGCAAGCGCTGCACCAATGTAAATTGCGCGAAACGCGGGAGTGCTGAGGTTCTTCAGTAACCATAAGCGAAGAAACGGCAGATCCTCTGAGATATACAAGGGACCGTGAGGAATTTGTCCGAGCGTGACGATTACTGCGGCCAGCATCATAATGAATGCTTCAGCGGAACGAATACGAAAAGAACGATATGCCGCAGTAGCAATATAGAATGCCAGCAGAGAAAACATCGCCGCTCCAAGCGGAAAGAGAAAGGAGTTACTGAGAAGACTCTTGCCCTTTGAAAAAACGCTTTTCTCGTAATTGAATCGCGAAAGGCTATCAGCAACCTCGGCGGTTTGGGAGATTTGTCGCTCAAGACCTGCATGCGCTGAGGCAAGCACCGCGTACTCACTTAAGACATCGCCAAGCATCGCGCTTGACTGCTCGACATCTTCTTCCTTGATTTCGAGCTTGTTTGCATTTTGATAGTAGATTTCAGAGAGTGCGAGTGCTTTCTTTCTTAAGGTTTCAAGCGATTCTCCGTATTCTTCAGAAAGTTTTTTCCCCTTCTCCCCCTCACTCACAATTCGAAGATTCGAAGTTGAATCACTTCTTGAATCAATCAGCGACTCGATTCGTTGCACCATCAGCTCCACACGGGCTTGTGCGGGGATTTTTTTGGCGACGTAGTCCTTTCTGATTTGCTCGGAGTAGGCCTTTAGATCAGAGAGTGATTTCCACTCAGACACTCGAGCTTCAGAAGAGAGGAAGTCACCGCCCTCGACGATGAACATAATGAGTAAGCCAAGAAGCAGCGCTACTGAGTTTAACCAACCTTTACGAGCGCGAATGACGGCAGTGCCATGCACTCGGACAATGTTAATCACCCCGAGCCCAATTGCCATCGTGCCGATAACAATAAATCCACGGCTAATATGTGAATGGTAGAGACCAAACTGAAAGCTACCAATCTTCTCCGGTAGCACATACTCAAGGAAAAAGTAGAGTCCGCTGAAAAACGTAACGCTTGATATTAAAAATTGGCGATAGTTTTTGTTCACAGTTTACTTCGACTCCCCTAACAGCTCTGACCAAGTGGTATTAATCCACTGCACGAGTGAAGCTTCCGGCGTGCCGTTGACCACCGATGAATACGTTGCCTGGCAGACACCAAGAAAAATGAGCAAAAGAATTACGACTTTCGCAATATCTTGTCCCCGCAGACTACCGGTCTGAACAGGGTCCTGGGAGAGATAGGCACCAGCAGCATAGAGCTCTTCACCGATCAGCGTGTAATCACAAGTAGTGAGAAAAAATGGAATCTGTTCAGGGGAAGTAGTTGCCGCCACCTGTACGGCTCCAACTTGTTGACCAGCCTCAGCAAGAATTAATGACTCAGCGGCAAATCGACCGAAGAGAAAGGCACTACCAACGTTCTCCCGATGCATCAGTCCTTGATATCCTGAGGCGAAGGCAAACTGCTCCTCGGAGAGGAAGCGGATCATTGCAGGATTGTAGTTGGAGAATCGACCCTCTGTTCGGTAAGCGTTTTGCAGGGTGGCATCGGTAAGGGCAAGCGCTTCGGGATCACTGCACGGGACAAATAATCGACTTTTGTAGACCGCGGCTTTTCGCCCAACGTAGCGCAGCACACCAAGGATAGCGTAGAGCAAGGGGCTTACACCGGTCAGCCCACTGGTAAAGCTCATCGCGCGGCCCATTTCAACCGAACGCCCAATTGCTTCATCAACCGCATCGATACCAGGAATTCGACGGACAAAAACTTCAAGCCCCTTGTTTGCTTTCCAAATATAGAAAAGCACCGGACCAACAAGGAGGACGATGAGGACTAAAACGGCGGGGGTTGCATGTTCCATATTGTGTAGTACCTACGCCTGCTGTCTCTGGGTAGCGGTAGAACCCTGATGGAGTAAGGTCAGTAGATACTCGATATTGTCGCGCTCGGAGAACAATGTTTTAAACTTCCCTATTCGCTCCGCACCAAAGAGGGGCGTCATCGTGGGCTCAAGCAGAAGACCCGCGTGTTGGGCAAGCGTGGTGAGCGGCAGATGAGCTTCAAGGAAAAACGCAAGTGGCGCCTCGAGTCGAAGTCGAATGGCTTTGGCTGCAATGCTCTCAATTAACTCTGAGGTAGCTTCGTTTCTCATTAATTTGCTTAGAAATCGGAGCGCCTTTTAGAATCATCCGCTCGCAGACATTTGAGAGCGGTGCTTAGAGGCGATTACAATGGAACTGCATTAGTTATGAATACCGGGATTGGTATCTTAATCGCAACAAGCTTATGAAGAGAGTGCTTATTACAGGGGCAAGTGGATTTATCGGCGGCCATCTCAGCGTTGAGCTTGCCAGGGCCGGTAAGCATGTCACTGCTCTACACTGTTCAAGAGATTTACCTGCTGAGGTAAGCAAGGCTACCAAAGGCTCGCTTCAGCTTAACTTGCTCGATGCTGAGCAACTCAAGCGCGAAATTCGGCAACTGCAACCAGAGGTAATCCTCCACGCCGCCGCCTTAACCAGTGTCAACCTAGCGGAGGAACAGCCAGAGTTAGCCTGGAGCATCAACGAACAGGGAACCAAAAATCTCCTCGCTGCCTCTGAAGCACTCTCCGAGAAGCCCCTGCTTGTCTACTTTTCAACTGACCTGGTCTTTGATGGCTCAAGTAAAATAGACCCAGCGTTTAGTGAACAAGACTCGCCCCAAGCCGCGACAAACTATTCTCGTTCTAAGCTCGCCGGCGAGGCTGTTGTCCAATCCTACACTGGCCCCAGTGTGCTGCTTCGCACAGCGCTTACCTACGGCCCCCCGATTGGTCAAAACGAAGGCTGCATGGGGTGGTTGCTGAAAGGCCTGCGCGAACAATCTCCGGTAAAGCTCTTTGTCGATGAATGGAGAACCCCTGTTTATGTCGCTGATATTGCAAGCGCGATTGGAGCGCTTCTTGCGCAAAAGCCCAGCAAAGACTCACGCTTGTTTCATCTAGGCGGAGCGGAGCGAATTTCTCGTTATGATTTCGGTCTCTCTGCTGCTGAGGTCTTTGGCTACTCCTCAGCGGCCCTTGTGCCAAGCAAGCAAGCGGAGGTCGCCTCAAACGTTATTCGCGCCAAAGACGCCAGTCTTTGTATCGATCAGATCAAAGCAGCCCTCGGCATAGCCCCAGTCGACATCCGCTCGGGACTGAGGCAGATGAAAAAAGTGATGGGCTAAGCACAGCCGACTTCCAACACAGCCAAAGCATTTACCTTTTCCGATATTCAACAGTCACACCCTGCGTTTTTCTGTGGTGGCACCCCTACTTTGATGATAACTTAAGTGGGAATTTAGAGGTGCCGGTTGAATTTAACCGGAAAGATTGAAGGACAAGGGACGCAACTTTTCAAAATCATGCTTTTTTCGCGACTGAAAAACAAAGCCGAATCACCGAGCTCCAGTGAAGAACTCGACCGAGAAACCATTGCCAGATGGAAAGCCATTGCCGCTGAGAGTCGCGAAGAGTCGAAATATCAAACTATCGTTCTCAACGACGAGGTAACCCTTCCCGAGGCCAAACCCCGATCTGAAGCGGCCCCCCGTAGCCAACAGCTCTCCTTTGCTACCCCGCTTGAGGCAGAAACCGAAACCGATATCCGAGCGAGCTGGCCGACTGAAGTAGAAGAAATCGAGCCCACCAATCACTTTTCCGCTCATCAATACGAGGAAGAAGAAGAACTAGAAGACTACTCCGAGGCCGAAGAGCAAGATTTTGAAGTTGAAGAGCCTTATTTCGAGGAGGCTCAAGTCTCCATGCCGCAAACTGCCTCAGAGCCCCAGCGCATACCTCGAGCAGATCTCTCACTGAGTGCCGAAGAAGATATCAAGCGTCGCTTCGGCGAGAATGTTCGCTCAGCGCTTGGACCTGGAACTGTAATTGACGGCACGTTTCGCTTTGATAACCCGGTCTGCGTTGATGGTACGCTGACTGGGGAAATTGTCACAAGTAGCGTGCTGATTGTCGGACCCCATGCAGAGGTGCAAGCCTCGGTTATTGTCGGCAGCCTGATTGTGCAAGGAACTATCATTGGCGACATTGAGGCTGATGAGTTGGTTGAGCTTCGCGCGGGTGCGGATGTGAGGGGTAATATTGAGACTCGTCGGATCGTTATTGAGGATGGGGCGGTCTTTAGCGGTAAATGCCGCATGCTTGGGTAGGCTGCATTTGGCGGCTTTTCTTGCCCGATAATTTCTTAGTTAGATGTGGGACGAGCGGGGATGAAGGATGTCTTACGCTCTCGGTCCTCGCGAATTTCGGCTTATAGTTTTGAATGTATGGCTTTTGGGCTGCGGATGTTCGCTTCAGACATCCTTCATCCCCGCTCGTTTTGCTGATTGAGCTGAGGGGGCAAGGGACGACCAAATGCGGGCGCGTTAATACATTACCATAGACGCAGGAATTCTGCGGGTAGATGGTACGCTAAAGTTTGAGTGAGAGAATCGCGGTGGCTTACGCGCCGGCTTCTTCTACTGCGCCTTCCTCTGCTGCGGGCTCTTGTTTGAGAGCTGCTTCTTCTTCAGGGGAAAGGAAGACCTGCATACGGTCTTTGTCTTCTGCGTTGTAGCGAGCTTGCTGAATTCTAGCTGCCTTACCGCTAAGATCACGAAGGTAGTAGAGTCGAGCGCGACGAACTTTACCTTTCTGCTTCACCTCGATCTTTGCAATTCGTGGTGAATGAAGCGGATACACACGCTCAACGCCAACGTTGTACGACACTTTTCGCACCGTAAAGGTCTCGGCAACTCCGCCGCCGTTGCGGCAAAGCACAACGCCTTCAAATACCTGAACACGTTCTTTGTTACCTTCCTGAATGAGCTGATGAACGCGGACCGTATCTCCAGCCTTGAAAGCTGGCATCTTGCTTTTCAGTTGCTCTTTATTGATCTGCTGTAGGATGCCCATTCGTGGTAAGTTCCGAAAAAGTGTAGAGAAATTCTCAGTGTGTAAGTCAAAAGAGAGCGAAGTTCTAAAACACTGTGGATAAATTGTCAACAAAACTCCTGCGCGAAGCCTTTCTGCTTGTTTTTACTAGGAAATAGCGAGCCTCTCCCTTGCTGAACTGCGCTCACACTCCTAAGCTCCTCTGTGTGCGTTCGCTCAGGCAGCGCGTGAGTATTCGGACTCTAGCCTAATCTATTGAGACCTCTCTGTGCCCCGACCAAAAGTTAGTTACATCGCAATTGGTTCAGAACTCCTCAGTGGCGCAGTCACTGATAGTAACAGTTCCTACCTCGCCAAAGAAACAAGCGCCCTCGGCTTTCAGACCGAGAGGGTCTCCCTAGTGGATGACATTCAGGATGTGATTGTCGGAGAAATCGAAGCGGCCGTGAACTCCTCAGACGTGGTCTTCACTACCGGAGGTCTGGGTCCTACAAGTGACGACTGCACTCGACAAGCAGTTGCCCAAGCAGCTGGGGTGGAACTTCAGCAATCCGAAGAGTCCGTAGAGCGGCTGAAGCAATACGCAAGTTCTCGCGGTAGAGCGCTTAATGCCAACAGCCTTCTACAAGCGCTGTTTCCTAAAGGAGCTGAAATTCTAATCAACGAAGTCGGCACGGCTGATGCCTTTATTACTCTAATCCAGAACGACGACCTGGAGCAGATTCCCGTAATTAGCCTACCAGGCCCTCCTTCAGAGTTACGCCACGTATTCGGCAAGTCCGTACGGCCCTATCTTGAACAACGTTTTGGGGTCGCGCCAAGTCCTCAACTTTACTTACGTTGCTTTGGTCTCTCTGAATCGCATGTGGGGACACTGATTGATTCTTTAAAGCTCCCCGAGGGTGTCTCCGTTGCCTATCGCCCCACCTTTCCCGAACTTCTCCTCACACTAAGCCTTACTCCCGCACACAGCTCAGCAAAAGACGGCAAAGAGAAACTTCGTGCGGCAAGCAGCTTAATTGAACAAATTCTTGGCGCTGAGTTCATCTTCGCTCGGGAATCTCCAACTCGTCTCTCGCAAGTAGTTGCAAATTTGTTGCGTGAAAAAGGCTTACGCCTTTCCGCGGCGGAGTCTTGCACGGGCGGAATGCTTTCTGAGCAATTAGTCGCAGTGCCCGGTGCCTCTTCGTTTCTTCTCAGCTCTCTTGTTACCTACAGCAATTCGGCAAAGGAGGTCTTCCTTGGAGTAAAGCCTGCTCTCTTAGAGGCAAAAGGGGCAGTGAGCGAGGAAGTTGCTAAGGCCATGGCATATGGTGCAAAAAATCGTATCGGTGCAGATATTGCTGTTTCTACTACCGGCATTGCTGGACCCGATGGTGGCTCCGAGGAAAAACCCGTGGGTACTCTTTGGATAGGTCTTGCCTATAAGGGTGAAGTGCAAGCATTTCATTACCAACTACCTTTTGAACGTAATGCCTTGCGCCTTTATGCAACGAATTTAGCCCTTGATTTAATTAGACGAAAAATTTGTGAACTTCCTCTTACTTGGAGCACTAGATAAATGACATTACTACAATCCTCTCTCGCCCTTTGCTTGCTCTCAACACTGCTCATCACCGGCCCTGCTCAGGCGCTGGATATTGGTGAGGAGCTGCCAAGTTTTAAAGTTAGCTCATACGCGGGAGAGGAAGTTTCATCAGAGGACTTGAAAAAAAACATTGTCGTCTTTGAGTGGTTTAATTCGGGCTGCCCTTTTGTAGTAAAGCATTATAAGAACGAGCACATGCAAACTCTACAAAAGCAGTGGAAAGAGAAAGGCGTTACCTGGCTCACCATTAATTCTACCGCAAAAGATCATCAAGACTATCTCACCGCTGAGGCTGCTGAAAAAATTAAAACTGAGTGGAAGCTCGCCAGTAGTGAGTTCTTGAATGACGAAGATGGTACTGTCGGTAAGCAATTTGGCGCAAAAACTACACCTCATCTATTTATCTTTGAGTCTGGAACGCTGCGCTACCAAGGCGCGATAGACGATGACAGCAGCGCAGATGGAGACCCCAGTGCTGCGAAAAACTTTGTGCAAGTAGCACTTGAAGAATTAAGCGCGGGTAAGCCAGTCTCGGCTACCGAAGAAAAGCCCTACGGTTGCTCCGTAAAATACGCCGAGTAAGGTCGAAAGCGTTGATCTAGCCGAAATTTATTTTGGGCTACGCTGATAAGTAGTATAGGTTTAGACTCTACGTAGTCTATTCACGAAGTATTGTACTCCCCGGGCCCATGATTCTTGATGTTTCAAAATATCGTTTTCTCGTTGTCGACGACGAGCTTCATATTCGCAAGATCATCAAGGCAGTTTGTAGTTCTATGGGAGTAAAAGAGATTGTCGAAGCCCAAGATGGCCGCACCGCACTTGATTGGCTGCGCACGGGAAAAGTCGCTGATAATAAACGAGCGAGTGCTCGCCCGTTTGACCTAGTTATCTGCGACTGGATGATGCCAGAAATGACTGGCATCGAGCTGCTTCGCGCCGTGAGAACCAATAAGAAGATCGAGAAACTTCCCTTCCTCATGCTCACCGCAGAAAGTGATCGCAATAAGGTGATGGCGGCTATCGAAGAGGGGGTAAACGACTACTTGATTAAGCCGTTTACCGCAGAAATGCTGGAGAGCAAGATCCAGTCCGTCTTGAGCAAGAAAAAATGACGCAGCCCCCAGGAGAGAACTCTCCACTCTTTCGCATCGTTTTTCATTTCGATCCTGCAAAAAAGGAAATTGTTCTTGGAGCAATATTTTCGGCTGAAGTGTTCACTGTGCAGGAAGCTGAGCTGGAGAAAGAGGATCTTGGCGATACCTTGCTGTGCTATTTCGAAACACTAGAGGAAGCCGAAACTCTCGAGCGTCGGGTGCGGGAGTTTATTGCTGAACTTCAAGAGCCTATTGCAGTTGAGTATTCAATTGAACCACTTGAATCGCTAGACTGGATAAATGAGTGGAAAAAGTATGTTCCTCCCGTGCGATTTGGCGAAACGCTGATCGTGTGCCCACAAGATGAAACAATTCAAGCGGCTCCAGGGCAACATGTGGTTCGCATCGACCCCCAGCTCGCCTTTGGCACAGGAGCTCATGAGACAACACGCTTGATGCTGAGCGCCTTGGTCAAGCAATTCGAAAAAAATAACATTGAGTCACTACTCGATGTCGGCTGCGGTTCTGGAATATTATCAATCGTTGCCAAAAAATTCGGCGTACAGCGCGTGGTTGGTTTAGACAACAAACAGCGCGCCTATGATGTTTCTGTGGCAAACGCCAAAGTAAATGACGTTGATATCTTATTCAGCACCCAAGACCTATCCGAACACGATGGACAATATCAAATTGTAGTTGCCAACATTATCAGCTCGGTAATCATTTCACTCTGGCAGGACCTAAAAAGATGCGTCGAGCCGGGAGGATTATTACTTATTTCTGGAATATTAGCTGAAGAGAAGACTGAGTTCTTAGAAAAAATTGCTACCGAGCCGATAGAGTGTGAACAAGACGGAGAATGGATTGCGTTTCACTTCCAATGCTAGGGTTTTTCAATGAGTACTAGAGCGATGAAATCAGAGTCAGGCTTTTCTTTCGTAGAGTTGCTGACCACGATGGCGATGATTGGAATCTTGGTCGGCTTGCTTATCCCCAACTACCAACTGCTTAAACGACAAGCATACGATGCCGCCGTTGCGGCTGATTACCGTAACGTAAAAACAGCAGTGCTGGCGGGAACAAGTGATCCCGATATCGCCTTTAATTACATTTTGTTCAACTTCGATGGCCCGGCAGAGCTGCCTGGCTCTATGAGCTCAGCAACACTGAGCGAAGGTGTCCGCTTAAACTACCTTTTAGTGCTCAGCGTCACCACCCCCCTGACCAAAACTCATTGGACTTTATTCGAATTGCAGCATCAACAGGGAAGCGTTCGCTATCGATACTGGGATATCAATGGAACTCTCACGGAACAAAAAATAGCAAACTAAGTACTGCGCATCTCCTCAAGGAGTAGAGAATGACATCGAAAAACGAACCACCGAAGGGAAGCGACTATCAGTCCTTAATCGATGAAGGGATTGATGAACTAAACGCTGAATCGAACTTCAATCAAACAGGTTTTCGGCAAGAGAAGAAAGAAATCAAGCCTGCATCAAAAAGCAGAAAGTCATTGATGCTCACGCTTTCAGCCTTGCTGCTCCTGAACCTCGCTGTGTTTCTCTATCTTCGCGCGGAAGCACCTACGACACGCACTCAAGCCCAAGCGGATGCTGAGCTGTATCAAAAGCTCGAAGACGAAGAGATTGATGTTGAAAAAGTGCTTCGTTACGTGCGGGACCCCAAAGACGCACTTCCACTACCGAGTAGCTTGGAAAATGAGCAGACAAAGTTACCTGTTCCGAAATCAGTAAAATTCAGCGAACTACAAAATGGTAAATTTTACGAATTCGTCGAGCCTCAATCCGAAGAGTAATCACTTTTGGCGCGACTTCGCAGCGCGCAATCAACTAAGTGGAGGATAGATTTTCACCTTTACAATCGTATCTTCTTCGAAACCGACCAAGGTCGGTGTCAGCATTTCGGGCATTACCACAATATCAAATAGCTCTTCAATGCCGCTTTGAAAGTGGATAAATCCAACTTGCTGCATCTTCTCTAAGTCGACAATTGAAACCCCGCACTCGAACTCGCCGAATTCCTGTTCAATCGGCAAGCTACCGAAATGCTCCTTTTCACGAGCTTTGCACAGACCAACAAAAGCGAATTGCTTATAAAATGTTAGTCCACGCAAAAAGCCGGCGAACTTCATCACTCGTGTTACCTCGCCGTTTTGTTGATCAACGGTTAGCAAGGATCCGGTGCCCGACTCTAGCAGCCAGAGGCGACCAGCGTAGAGGCGTGGTGAGTGTGGCATGGAGAGTCCGCTGCATAACACCTTGCCCGAAGGCACATCGAGCACGATACCACCGCTTGCTTTGTTCTCTCGCCACCCCTCAGGCGTATCCGTTTCACCTAAGGCAGTAACGTATTTCGGTCCCTGTTCATTTAAGGCCACACCGTTAAGGTGACATCTATCCTCTGGAGTGACGGCTGAAATAAACGGCGGCTTCCAAAACGGACGGAAGGACCAATCACTATCCAGTGTGCAAAGACAAGAGTAACGAGTGTTTACGACAAGTAGCTGCTCATCGAACCATTCAATTTGATGTGAATCGATAAACCCCGTGACATGAGACTCACGTGGTAACCAAACAAGATCATGCGGCAAGACGTTGCCTTCCCCATCGCTGACATTTCGAGCCGGACGAAAAGTCCACACCTGATCTTTTGTCGCTATCGCTAACCGAGTGTTCTTGAGCGCAACTCCGGTAGGACGCTCAAGTTTCCGCATCAGCATCGATAAACGATCCCCTTCAGTGGACTTGGTAAACAACAGCACTCGCCCTGCCTGATAGGTCGAAACTAACAGCGAAAACCGATGCTCCTCTAAAAACGAAGGAATATTCTTCGTATGCACATACGAAATCGGCGATCCATCCGCTGCGGATATATCCTCACTCTCGCTTTTGTTGCTTTTATCTTCCACTGGTTTCGTTTGAAAATATGACACTACCTAGAATAAATCGTCTCGATAAATATCGACGAAAATGTTCGATCTGCCTAGTTTAATTTCTTTGATGAGAATTTCTGCGACGCGGTCCCCACTTTAGTGGAGTTTTGGGTAAGATTGAGTGATTTTCATCGAGGCTTGTTGAGAAACGGGGGACGCGTGAGGATGAAGGACATCTTCCGCTCTCGGTTCTCGCGCATTTCGTCTTTTAGTTCTGATTGCTTAGTACTGGAGCTGCGAATGTTCGCTCCAGACGCCCTTCATCCTCACGCGTTTTGCTTCAAGGAGGGAAACTCAAGGATCCAGGTAATTTTCCATCTCGCCACGAAACCTTTCGAATCTCCCTGCGATTAGTCTTGCATGAGTAGACCACTACGTGACACCGATCCGTCCAAAATCCACCTCCTTACCTGCCGCATTGCCCGCGCGGAGCTGCTGCTCGTTCCTGACGACGAAATGAATAAGCTTATAGGCGGTGTATTAGCGAGGTACACAAATCTTCATCAAGTTGATTTGTACGGCCACCATTTCCTCAGCAATCACTATCACTTACTCGTTCAGGGTAAAGAGGGAGTAATTCCAACATTCGCCGCCGACATTAACCGAGAAATCGCCAGCAGGGTGAACCGCTTACTGAGGCGTGAGGGGGTGTTATGGGGAAGGCGTTATGACGATCAGGTAACTCTTGAAGCAATGGATGAGCTTGAAGCTCTGCTCTATATAACAACAAATGCCGTAAAACACGGTTTAGTATCTCATCCAAGGCTGTGGCCCGGTGTAAGCTGCTACCGACAATTACTTGGAGCTAAGCCTGAAAGGTACGTATTTATGGAATACTCCAAGTACCACGCAGCAAAGAAGGCTGCTGCGGCAAGAGGGGAAATCGTACACCGGAGAGATTTTGAAAAGGTTTATACACTCAAACTCAAGCCTCTCCCCATGTTTGCTGAAATCTCACCCGAAGAGAGGATCAGGCAATTAGAGAACCTGATTGAGGAACGAACCCGAAAGATTCAAAACGAACGTCGTCGCTTAGGACTAGGATTCTTAGGAAGGCAAGGAGTTCTTAAACAAAAGAGAATCAATAACTTCCCTGAAGAAATATCCAAGAGTGTTCGACCTCGTTGTTACACAAAGAACCTTCGAGGATTAATTCAGTTTCGAAAAGACGAACGCGCAAAGCGCTCACAGTACGCAGAGGCATCTTTTAGCTTTCGCCTAGGGAAGTTCTTTACAGAATTCCCAGCCTTCTGCATCCGACCACCGCTTCACTATCGTCCAAGTGTCGACTATGCATCTGAGACCTGACGTACACTACGAATTTTGGTTTTAATAGGTTTTAAAATTAGAAAACAGAAGCACCTCGGCTTTTAAATTTAGCCTTCCTAAGCCCGTGCTGTCACTCCTGCTGCCTCACTTCTTCAATCTAGAAATTCTCTTACAGATCATTCACCGCTCGTATCAACGACGGTTTTCTTTGGTTGAAGAGAAAAGCGACCTGGAACCGTTATTGGGAAAAGCGACCTGGAACCGTTATTGGGAATAAAGTGACCTGGAACCGTTATTGGGGGGGGGGGGCTACTTTTTTTCTGCTAAGGAAAATGCCCGATTTATTGAGTTTCGGGCATAACTACGAAAGGATTCGTCTGAAATCGAATTTACAACTTGCTCTATTCTGTCGAGGTAAATCGATATTTGCATCATATCGCAACGCTTAAATTTCATCTTCTCTATTGCCTTAATAAAATCCAGCTTTGCCGCAGAACTTGATGTCCCTTCTGCCACACTAAGAAGCGGAGGCAACGCTAATAAACAATCTTCGGCAACCAAGGTGGCTGTATAATCAGACGGTGGGTGCCAGGCTAGCCCTTCGTAGCGTAAAGCGGCTACCTTTTGCTCAGGAGTAAGTTCGCGAAGCTTACGAATTGTCTCTTCGCAATAACTGTGCTGGAGCTTGTTGCAACTTTTAAACCTTTCTATCAGAGTGTGCGCGTCTGGAAACGGCTGCTTGGGCACACAAGAAGAAAAGCAGATCATCGCAGATAAGAAAAAAAACTCTCTCATAGTCGCATTCTATATTTCATTCATAATTGATAGGCTCCGGCACCAAGTCCATTAAAGGGGCGTCGTTTTCTAAAAACTTATTTTCCTTTTCTTCTGCTTCTTTTTCCATTGGCGCGTCTCTATAACCATGTCGAAGCCATTGAATGATATATTCTAATTTATACAGCGGATATCTTCTCTGCTGGTCGACAT
>CAYGNZ010000009.1:0-22939 GCA_964351345.1 uncultured Bdellovibrionales bacterium
TCCGCCCGTACCGCGAGCAATTCAGTGACGAGTTGGGCGGCCGCAAGATCTTGAAGTCAGTCTCTGTGGATTACAGGGATCGGCGTAAGACTCCGGCCGAAGATAAGGAAAACCAAGAACAAGCCGCCTAAATACTTTGACTACTTGCGCCATAAGCAAGTGATTCTCTGTGCCCGGCTTTTTTAGCAAGGAGCTAATAATGTTAGTCGCCACAATACGACTGCCGAGTGGGGTAGTGAAGAGGCGTGCTTTCACTGCGCGCCAGATTGAGGAGTCCTACAAACTGGGTCCTGGGATCGCAGTACACAGGGTTCTTCACGACGGCTGGGTTCTGGTCGAAAATCTCGGCAGCAAGGACGGCCAGCGAGCCCAACTTCTGTCGGAGTCTTCGGTAAGGGTGCTGATAGACCAGTTTGCCCTGTCCGTCATCGACGAGTTTTTGGAGCTGTCAGAAACACCGGGAGACTTGCGGCCTGAGATCGAACGGCAGATCGCAACCTTCCGATCATTGCAACAGGACAGAGAAGCCGTTGCTGCTTGACAAAGGAACCGCTTTCCTGCGTCGTCCTACAGGGGCGCCTTGTGGGCGCCTCTGTAGTTTTTACCGCTAACTCATGGAAAGAGAACTATGCCGATTAACGCTACGACTCATGCGCCCGGACCAGAGGGAGAACTGATCGATGTAACCATTTCAACGGATGAGATTTTGCAGTCGTACAAGATCGCGCCAGGAGGCGTGGACCCCGTTCTGGGGAACCAGCCTGCGGTTTCGCTGCACCGACTTGCAGACGGCCATTGGCTGCGTATGTCCGCATACCCGGGGAAGCCTGCCGATGCCTATGTTCTAGGCAACGGGACTTCGGGCGCCATGTCGGCCATTCTGCATTTCGTGCTGAGTGTCTACAAACGTTTTCTACGTATAGATGAAATCCCGATAGAGTTTCGCGGGATTGTGACCGCCATGCTCTCAACAACGGTGGTCATCTAACTAACTTCAACAAGGAGAATGAAATGAGACTAGGCAGCTTAACACTCACGGCGGAAGAGGTGAGATCACTAGCAGGAACATGTCGGCAAAGGCTGCCGGGCGTCGTTCACCTTGTTGAAGAAATCAACGGTATGGTAATCACAGCAGCGACAATCATGGATGTAGACGAAATTGTGATTGGTGGCATTCTTACAAACGACCTGCTCAATCCGAGAGGCCGGCAATACGAAAATGCCCTACTAGTCGCAGAATACTTTCGCTCCCTCCAATTCGATGTGTCGCTGCCCCCACGCGAAGAGGGGGACGAAAAAGATTGCCTACGCCGTTGCAAAATTTCTTGGAAAGAGCCCACGCCCGTCCCCAAGTCTTAGGGGCGGGCACGGGCTTTTATCTTTAGCTGTGCAAGGAGGTTTCAATGCACAGAGTCATAAAGACGTCGGAAATATCCATCCATGTCCCCGTAGACACGCGTTTTACCGTCTATGACGCGGCCCTACGAAGACCGGTACTCTCTCACACAACTGTGTTACGGTCTTCACGGAGGAAGAAGCGCAGGCTGTCGCCGACAAGAACAACGACGTCACGAAATCACAGAGGTACCTAGTAGTTCCGGTCAGTTGGGATTTGCCTGATGACTCCGGCCCCTTTGTCGAGGACATAACAACGCCGGCGCAGCCGGAAGCTAAGGCCGTCAATAACGCCAACCAAGTCTAGCTGGTTGGCTCTCGTTTTAACGGAGTTACATAACTAAGAAGGAGAAAATTGTGAATATTCGGCACCTCAAAGACATACTGATCATTATCGGCATGTTGCTCACCATTTCTGCAGCCATCTTCATCCACGCCAATATGCCGCAGTTACTCGAGAAGGCGTTTGGACTGCCGCAGGCCGACGTGACAACTGTCGCAGATGAAGAGGTTCCAGCAGAAGAGAAGTCCCTGGGGCGGAGGCTCTCGGACGCCCAGAACAGATACGAAGCGCACGCCCGCGAGTCGGAACAGCGCATCGTTAAGCTGGAGAACGACCTAGCGGCTGAAAAAGCCCAGAACGCCCGCACAAGAGAAGCGTTAGACGCGTTCTTTGTGCAGCTGGCCATAGAGACGCATACGGTTATTAACCGTCTCGCAAACCCGGACATACCGGAGGAACTCAAGTTAGACGAGGACACACTACCAGAAGAGCTGCTCAACCCCGAGACCTTTCCAGAGCTGCTCAACCCTGAGATCATTCCTCCGACAAGGTCCATCAGAAAGCCAACCCGGATCTTCAGAACTCTAGACGACGATCCGGAAATCTAACATTCTTGGGGCTGTTCTTGTTCCCTTTTTTGAAGAGGAGTTTGTTATGACTACCGCAGAAAAAACCCCGGTCGTGGAAATCGGACTCACCAAAGTAGGTGGGACGGATTGTTTCGACATCAAAGCGCGCGATACCGAGCGGCTAACCAAGGCCGATGGACGCGTGACAGTGTCGGATCTGCAAGACGGGGAAGTTGCGGTCACGGGAGAGGCCTTCGAACGTTTGATGGCCCAATCGTGCAAGAACGACACGCCCGCGTTGACGCTAGCTCCTGATCGCACAATTACATGGGGGTCGCTCGAAGTGAGCATCTCCATTCCGTGCGATCAAGCGAATGTCTCTGACGAGGCAAAAAGCTGGTTGCGTCCAATTTGCGTGGCCATGGATGATGAAGGTGGAACGGACGCCCCGAACGAGGAAAAGGATATCTAGTCCGGACTGGCGGCAGTCTGGAGATCTCGACACCCTGCCCGGCCCAGCTGGGCAGGGTGTTTTTCATACAGCTAGGAGGTGCGCACCATGCCGGAAAAAGTGAAGGTGAAGTTCTCGGAATACATGCCATCGAGCAACGATGAGCAAGTGCCACATTTGCAAAAACTGCCGGAGCCGTTCGAAATCAGTCTCGAGTATTTCCGGGAGATTCCCATAGACCCGCAAGACGGAGAGCCTCTGTGTCTCTACTACTATGGCGGGCACAAGAAAGAAGACCCAATTTGGATGCGGGTGGACCATGGCCACAAAAAGCTAGTCTTCGGAACAATTCTATCTATCCGGGCCGCAGCTTACTACCTGATACAGGGGGTCAAAAACAAACAGATCAAGATCACAGAAGTCCCGCCGGACATGCAGAAAAGGGTAAGACCCTAGCCTGTCTTCTTAACCACAAGGAAGTGTGTAAAATGGACAATATTCAGGATTTTGCAGAAATTGAGGTGCCGTTTCTATTGCGCCTAACCGGCCTCATGGAGTTCTACTGCACCGACAACCGGCAAAAGGTCCTGTCCACGATCGAAGAAGTTCCGTCGGGCAACAAAAAGGATCGTGCCGATACGGTCGTAAACGCCATGGTGATGACAATACGACACGGGACCATGACTCGAGATCTCGAGGAAATCGCGGCTAAGTTTAAGGCCCCGAAGCCGACTATGTTTCACCTGCAGAGTTTAAGGGCCTCCATCAATTCACTGTACGTTGAAATAGCGAAACTGGCACCCCGAGACAGCCTCGCCGAAATTATCGGAAGGGCCGAAGAAACTGTAAAGAAACACTACGGAGTAGCATGATGGCTGCTGACGAGGAACTCGAAGATATCATCGACGTTATTGCTAGAGCCACTACGAGCCGCCGGTGTCCGAAGACGCCGCCACGCAATGACCGTGATTTGGAAGCCGAGGGTCTCGTCTATGTCCTATGCAAGCTCGAAGACACCGCGGTTTCCCTTAGGGGTTACCTAGGCGGATCTCTGGTTCTAGGGCCGGAATCTCGGCTACTTGGGCGCATCGTTCTATCTTTGCGCTCAAAACTCAAAGACCGGCTTGGACGGCCGGCATTTCTACGGATTTACATGGTAGCACGGAGTACTAAGAAAGGTAGACGAAATGAGTTCCAATTACATGATTCGACATAGTTCGAGCGGAGATCGCCCGATCGCCTATAACGGATTTCGATGGAATCCGGTAGGCGAGTGGACCGAATGTGAGAAGTGGGATTCCTCAGCAACCTGCGGCCACGGATTGCATGGTCAAGCTCCCGAAGCCGGGGGCTACTACGGCGGGTTCGGCTACGCAAATGCAGAGCTCATTGAAACAGACGGCGATAGGGTTGTTGTTGATGGCAACAAAATCAAAGTCAAAAGAGCCCGACGAGTTGCTGTCAATGATCTTTCAGACATGCCCAAAGTATGGAATTCGGCATTGTGTTTTCACCGGTGCATGATTACGCACCTCCCGGAAGACCTGCTGGAAGTCGAAACCATGCTGGAGATTGGCGATTGTCCGGATCTCCAGGAACTTCCGAAGAGGCTACGCACAGGGCGTATCAAGCTGGAAGACTGCCAGAAGCTAGTACTCGACGCCTCGATAAAAATAGAGGCGCAGAGACTTGACCTCGCTTACTGCAATTCTGCGAAAGTGCTGGACGTCGAGAATATAGACTCGGTGACAATCTACAACTGTCACGGGCTAGAGCGAATTGAAAGCCCGACCCGTACCGAGCTCGACAACCTTCGTATAGGTTGTGCCGCCAGTCTCAAAGAGATCTCTGCAAATATATTCTCTTTGAAGGAGGTCATAATTGACTCGTGCCCGAATCTCGACATGGGCAACATCGAAGAGCTGCGGGTCGGACCCCGCCTGGAACTATACGGGTGCCTGAACCTGAAGCAGTTGCCGAAGAGGATCGTTGGTGAGGGGACTCAAAGCATCATGTTTAACCAACTTACTTCGCTGGAGGGCCTTCCCGACGTAATAGACTGCCCAGAAGCACTTTTGTCTTTTGGCAGCGGCGCGCAGGACCCAGCCAGCCTCAAAAAACCAAGCCTAGTAAGGGCCAAACGGCTCGTCTGTGCTAAGGAGCTTGAGCCACTTTTCGAGAACGCAGAAGCCGATGAAGTAGACTTCCAGTAATTACTATATCGGCCAACAATAGAGTCAGTGTCCTGTTTTGTTTCCCGTTTTAAGGAGAGTTAGTAATGGAGCCACGTTATCACGACGAAACGAAGATGGAGTTCGTCGCCAAAAGCCAGCGCGCCTATGCGGAAGATGGGCACCTAGTTGACACCAAGCTTCCACTGAGCATGGAGATCAATCTGGCTAACAAAGACGAAGGCTGGGAGAAAATCTTCGAGTGCGAAATTCAGCAAGGGCGCCTGGAGTACTGGGGAAACACCTCAGCAGCCATCTGGGTGGTCATCTCCAGGCTGAGTCTCGACTATTCTTTGGACTCTTTCAAAGATTTTGAAGAGGCGGTCCTCGTCCGCAGCGAAGCGGCACTGATTGCATCACTGTCTCTGCATGTCGTCACCGACAATCACAGCCAGCTGCCAGAGAAGTACCAGTCCGCCGTGCTTGCAATACAGCGACTCCGGCACTTCTGGAATGCTCGGATGAACAAGCTCGAAGATCAGCTTGCCGAACAGACTTCGCTGCTCGTTAAGGGAGTGTCGTTGGCGGCGAAGCTGGCATCTGCCGGAGATGCACTGCTGCGTGAGGCTGTTGCCGAAGCTAAGGCCGGGGCCGGCGGAGAAGAGTCCGACGACAGCGTCCTTCACCGCCTTGCGACCCGCATGGCAGGGGGACACAAGGAGCAGCCCGAGGCGCAAGAGCCGGCAGAGGCTGGAGCGTAAACTCGCCCGGGCAGAGAGAGGCATTGCGTGTTGAGGGGCTGGGCTGCTTCGGTAGCCCAGCTCTTTTTCTATTTCCCTTCAAACTCAGGAGTAACCAATGCTGACGCTCGAAAAAAGCCCGTCCCGAACCGCGAATGTAACAACTCGGTACACGGGCGGGGATATTCTGGGGGAGTATATGAGCTCGTCCAGGACTCCGTATGAGTTCAACATTTCTTCTCCCGGCGTCGACCTTGTATTCCAGTGCAAGATCGCCGGGCTCGACGTTGGCAAGGATGCTTGGTTCCGCGTCTATGCGGACAAATACGGCTTCTATACGGCCGTGAAATGGGATGTGGATGACGGCATCGTCGACGCATGTCAAATTGAGTACAACTACGTGCTCCATTTGATTGCACTACTCGTATTCAAGAACGGGTCCTCGATTGACAACGTTCAGAGTAGGTCGATGCGCGCCGCCGTCGCGACCATGGCGAGCCTTCACCAAGGTATCGCAGATTACATGCCCGAGGATTAGTGGGCGCAGGCAGTAACGAAGAAAGTACTCAAAAAGGAGTTAAGAATGGAAGCCACGGGTGTAAAGTACAGGGCGGCGGATAGGTCCGAGTTTCGAGTAACTCGGAGGGGCGTCTTCGACTCTGACGCTTTGACGATAGTCTACGAACCGCTGGAAACAACCGAGACGTTCAACCGGGGTAACGATGAATCCCTGGTTTGCTGCTCGAAAGGTCCTGATTTCATCAATGAGTACTTCGAAGTAGATCACGGAAAATGGCTTTTCTTAACGCGGCACGTTGTCTCAGAGTCCGCTTCTTCTCTTGGCTTGGACAACCCGGAAGTCGTAGTCTTCGATGACCGGGCGTCTATCTTCATCGAAATGGCAGAAGATCAGAACCTCGTCGACGCTCCTGATCACATTCTTGCCATTATCAACCCTTTAAGGGTGGCGATCGAGGCCTATCAGACAGCATATGAAAACTTGCTGGATGACATGGGCGCGACCGCAGACCGTTAGTAATGTCGTAGGCTTCGTCAGCCTGCCTCGTCGTCTGCCGCCTCTCCGCACCGTCGGTGTGCTTCCGGTAAAGTAGGCCCTGGGAATGTGCCTAGGTGCCGGAGAGGCGGTGATTTTCTATGGCAAGGAGGTATCCATGTTTACAAGCATGTTTTGTGAGTTAGACCGCCACACGCTGCCTGCGTTCAAAGGCATCAGAATAATGATGATGCCTTTTGTTTTTCAGGAGGCTGCAAAGAGTTTGCCAAAGTACCTAGGCGGCTGGGTGCCCATTATCGAGGAACTCATCGGAGACGCTGTCGGGATCAACGACGTTGGCTATGTCACGATCGACGAAGCCGTCGTCGGCGCCGGCGAATGTCACCGTAGACCCGGACTCCACATTGACGGTGTGGGAGGATGGGGCGGCGGCAACTGGGGAGGCTACGAAGGCAAAGACGGAATCGAAGCCCCCTGGCATCTGAAATGCGCCGACTACGCCACCGGGATGATCCTGTTAGCCAGTCACCCGCTCTGCAAAGCCTATTACCAATCTTTCCAGGGAGACCCTGGTTACGAAGGCGATTGTGAGCATCTTCGCGAGGAAATCGCAACTGACGGCACATGGTTACTGGGCGGCAGAAGCTACTGGGTGGGCACAAAGTGCGTCCACGAAGGGCTTCCAGCTCCAGCAGTAACAAAGAGGCAGTTTCTGAGGATTTCATCGCCGAGCGAGTATCCGTGGTACGAAGGCTATACCGCGAACCCACTCGGCGTTCAACCGCCCTGCGGTACGATGCCTGCCAGAGAAGAATTTATGGCGTACCGTGCCTGATTATTGAACCACTGTGAAGCGTAGTTTTGCCAGCGGGCCGACCATAGCCCGCGGTTCCGAAGGGCGCCACCGGGACGCTGTTTAGCTGTCTCGGTGGCGCTTTTAACCAAGGAGCAGAGATATGACTGTGATAGCGGCAGGTGCGGCTGTAATGGCCCTTTTCATTGTTTTGCTGTTGGGGATGCTGATAGCATCGCACAGGAAAATCGGCAGGCTCTGGAGGCTCGTCGATTACTGGCAGGGACTGCATTCAGAGACGCCTGAGACGGTGTCAAACCTGCCGCTCCCGCGAAGCGGCGTGTCCAGGAACAGAAAGAAGAAGACCCATGCTGCACGAAACCCTGATACTGTTGCTGCTCATAGCGACATTATGGACAATTTTCCGGACTTACCGAAAAGACCCGATAAAAGCCGAGCTGGCGCGAATGAGGAATCGAGTTCTGATTCTGCGAATGGAGGCGATGCACGCAGACCGGGAAATCGTCCGCTTACAACAAGAGTTAGCTGCGAAAGAAGAGTTATGTAGAGCTTGGGAAGAGGCAAGCTCTACTGAAGTTTGATTTACTCCAAATCAAACAAATGTTGATAGAGCACCGAGCCTTCTTTGAGTCAGACATCGACGGATTCACTGCAATCGCTACTGCCCCTATCCAGGGGGACGTACGCAAAGAAATGCGGAGGTATCAGCTCCTCAAGTGATTCATGCGCTGGCTACCTCTCCAGGGGTACAGCCCGTCAAGTCGGGCCCAGCGCGCCACACCGGCGTAGCTCAGCGGAAGAGCGGAGGGCTCTAAACCCTTGCGTCGCAGGTTCGATCCCTGCCGCCGGTACTTGTATTAGACGCTGGCCGAGTTAGTGGTATAATGGTGATACGAGGACACGTCAGACTAACACACAAGAAGGAACAAATGTCATGTCTGTAAATAACTTTTTCAAGAAGTATGGTAATCGCAACAATGAATTGCGATCCATGGTCCATCAGTTCTTCGAGTTCGGCCGGAACGTTTCAGAGTCGCAGTCGGCCTCTCTGTCGTCTGGCCTGCTTCAAGACGAGATTACCCGGCAGAAGGCCTATATCGAGGCTGCGCGCAATCTGATCGAGAAGATCTCGAGCAAGGTTCCGGATCGCGCTGCGACGCATCCGAATCAGTTCCCGATCAACATGGTCAAGCCCTACAAGCACTTCGTAGAGGACGTCAACGGCGACCTGAAGCCCGTCAACGAGCACACGGCTCTGTTGTCGGAGCAATGGCTGCAACTGGCTGTGAATCTGGCTGAGAGCCACTCTGCGCAGTTCTCTGGCGGCATCTACGAGGCTGACCGAAAGCGTGCTGACGAGAACCTTGACCGGGTCGAAGCCTGGGTCGAGATCATCGAAGAGCAAGGTGCGCTGGACATGCCCGAGACTGTCAAGGGCTCGTCTGAGTTTGCCCCTTCGGATCTCGAGCGGTAAGCCAAAGAAAAGGCTGGTGATGGAACACCCTGTAGAGTTCTACAGGGTGTTTTTTTGTATCAACGCTAGGAGCAAAACATGAACCTCTTACTAGACTTGCTGGAAGCAATACTGGGAATTTTGGACCTGTTCAAACGTCCCCCAGTGAATACTCCAGACCCGCCGCCTTCGCCTGACGACGATGAATTTTCTCCAATTGAATTGGGACTCTTGGCTGAGCACAACGTTAGTAGAGCATCTGCCGGCGTACCGAAGCTGGCGCTTAACAAGAACCTAATGCAGGCCGCGCGCCTCCACGCTCTCTGGATGCGCCAAAATAATACGACGAGCCACACCGGCCGCGGAGGCTCTTCAGTTGGTCAGCGTGTGACCGGGGCTGGTTACAACTGGGCTAGAGTAGGGGAGAACATAGCCAAAGGCTACACCGGGCTTAACGAAGTGATGGGGGCCTGGATGAATTCCAGGGGACACAAGCTAAACATCCTCAACTCTAGCTATACCGAAGCCGGATTTGGGGTAGTGGGGGAGGGCTCCAACACCTACTACTGTGCAGTCTTTGCAACGCCGTCGCGAATCCCTATGAGATTCAACCGGCGCAAGTAACGTTTCATTGATAAAGAGTAAAAAGCAGGGCCCCCCTTCCACAGGGGCCCTGCCTTCGAGGCATCTGTAAGGTGCTTCCGAGCTTTGAGTAACTGGGCTTCATCCTTGACGCCGCATACAACGAGATTGGGATGAATTAAGTGATCGGGAATCAGTTCCCGGGCCGCGGAGATGGCCGCGTGGCTGGCTTGCACCGCTTGGTAGGGGCATTCCAGGTCCGTCCTGACGAGGACATAAAGGTGATGGGTCGGGGCTTGGGTGTCGGGGACCTACGTGCTAGGCATGAGTCTTTCCTCAATTCAAAAGGAGAAATGTTCCAGTCACATCATCTTACAGTAAAGTTTCGACGCGACAACCCGAAATGCTAAAAAAACCAGATGTTAATTTAGGAAACCTGCCTTACAAGGAGAGAATGATGCCGTCCTACTTCGATCACGATGCGCCTGATGCGGAGAATATCTTTGAGGCAATAAGCGGGCTTACAGACGCGGTCAGCCCTATGAATCACGGAAACGCCAGCGACCACGGTATAACAGTCGCTGGCGCCCTGAATAACATTGCCAGAGCCATTGTCAGGCTCGCGGCAGCTGTGGAAGATGAAACAAAGATGCTAGACGGTAAGCTGGAGCCACGCATGTCTCCTAAGGGAGAGACGGGTCCTCGATAATCGACTTCTCGTCATTCTCGAGCTCCGATGCGTCCATTGCTGCAGCAGCATCTGGCGGCAAAAGGAAATCTCTGCGGTCAACAAAGAGCCAGCATTCTTTGATGTTCATGAACTTCAAAGCAGCAGTATCGGGAGAGCCGGCGCGAAAGTTGGACGTCAAGAGCCCTGGAAAGCGCCTGACTCCGATGTCCGTGGGATCTTCCTCGCTAAAGTACTTCTGCCAGAACTGCAGTCCTTCCCTGTCGATAGTCTCATTGTTCTTCAGCTTGCCGGCAAAAACGAAACTATACTCGTCTGCAAAGGTAGTGGCCCCCAGAGCCAGTGCCGCACGGGTGTAGGCTTCAAACTTACGGCCGCCGCAGGGATAAATCGTAGGCTTCATTCGGTGCTTTAGCAGCACGTGCCGGACCGGAGCCGCAGCCGTGACCAGGGCTTCCCAGCTACCTTCGGAGCTCGGCGGGGGAGTCCTGGTTCTTACTCCTTCAGTAACGTAGCCGTATCCCTCGATGTCGATGCTGATAGGCATTCCTTCAAAACCGCCAGAGGTGATGAAATCGTCAAGAGACTTCGCGCGCGCCGCCCAGTGTTCTGTAGAAAGCCAGTCTATCGGATGCAAACCATACCCAGGGGTTGCAGGCATTTTGAGCTTGTCTACAACTTCTTCCATTCGGGCCGCTACTTTGGGGCCTTCTTCGATGCTGGGGCGATCCCCTTTGTAGTAGTACTTAGATCCAACCCAAACGGAGTTGAATGGCAAGTTATGCGGATCTGTGTCGACCGCTCGGTCAATGTAGGGCTCGCCGGCATAAACGCGTAAATGGACAGGATGATCGCTAAAGCTCATTTTTGATCCTCTGGGCTGTGGTAGAAGGCGTGACCCCCAGAGCATAACAGATTCAGTTGTTCCGTCAACACCGCTAAAAAGGAGAACGCAGTGTCAGATTATGAGGTAACCCACAGTATAGAGTTCCGCGGTATCGACCCGGAAAAGATTGAAACCCGGCATTACTTCTTCCACCCGCTAGACAGGAAGTACCTTCTTCCATGGTCTAACCTTGATACGGTGCTCAACTTCTCGTACACAACCGTCAGGCATCAGCTGATTGCCTCCAAAGACACTTTCGCGCTCTATCTGTACGTGGATAACCCGGGCATGAAGCGCACTTTCAAGATCATCGACTGCGTTACGGCGATTGCCGTGGCCCACGACATGTACGTGTACAAACCCGGTGGCAAGGTCGAGCAGGGCGAAATATGCAAAAGCAGGCAAGCCCAGTGGCTGTTTGCCGGCGTAAACCTACTCGGGTCTGTCTTGAACGGGAAGCCGCTGAACGACCTATCTCAACTACCCACAGAAGGCGCGTACAGCCGACCACAGCTGTTTGACCCTCCGAAAAACTAGGAAAGGTTATCTCCAATGCAAGAAGTAGATGTTGTAGTCAACACGGGGCTGTTTGTCGCAATCGTAATTACCGCGGCGGGGATGTTCTTTGTGGGTGCCGTTTTTGGCCACTTCTTACGCGGGTACCAAGATCACGCCGCTTACTGTAAAGGGCTTGTAAGAGTTGAGGTTATCTACACGCCTCCAAGCGGGCCCGCCGTAGCCAAGACCGTCGTCATCCACAAAAGTGATTATTTCAGGCAAATTCTGGACGCCTTTGAGATCACTATGAAAGAGCCGGGTTCGCTGAAGTTTCAGTGGGGACCAGACCTCATGAATGTTAATTGGGGCGGTGCTGCGGTCTCTACAGAAACAGATGGCACAACAATAACTCAGCCAGGGATAAACGTGGAAGCGGTCCCCGTAGAGGCTGATGACAACAAAAAGGAGTTTGATACCAGTGAGTAACAGCATGCCGCAGATGATAAGACACAGGGTAGCTTTTTTGCGACAGAAAGACGGAAGCTGTTTTTACCGATGGGAGATGGTTCCGCAGAACCTTTACAGCCTGGACAAGGCTTTCCGCATAGTGACATCACCGATAGGCTCGATCTATTGCATTAACGCAGTCAGGGCGGAAGACGTTGTGCCCGGGTCTCACTTCATCTTCCACGGGGAAACTGGCCACGGTGTAACAAGCTTTACCGTCGGCGGCGGAGAGACCATAATTGCCGCCACATATGACTTAGTTGCACAGCTTGTGCAAGAAAACGAGCGAAGCTTCTCAGATCGCTTCGAGCCCTCTTGGCTGTATTACGCCGTACAGGTTCTACGGGATGCCAGAGACGGCAAGCCGTTCAACGGAAGAATGGAGCCCTCTAAAACGCCCGGAAACTTTGTGTCGGATACTTTCTTCAAATCCCAAAGCTAAGGCTGTTCAAACAATTGCCTAGAGCGTACGACGGGTTCGGGTACCGAGTGACACAATAGTAATCCCAATTCAGCCGAAAAGGATGTCAAACAGATGACAGACTCTCAAACTAACGATGTCATTACTCATCGCGTTTATCTCGACTCTAAAGGCCGGCACAAGCAGAAGTACTACTGCTGGCACAGGATGAGCACGGCAATTGCGGGACAAGCGGACCGAAGAATCCAGATTGTCCGGGCCAAACTGGGTGATGTTTCAGTCATTTTGTCCCATATACCTGCAGAGGGCAGTGCCTCGAGAATTTCCGACCCTAACAACGTGTTCGTGGTCACTCGGGAGCATACTGAAGGGGCAAAGCTTCAAGCCGTCACTGCAAGCCCGGCCATCGCGATACTCATTGCACACGACATATGGACGCTTTCGGATCAACTAGTAGAGGGAACGGCTCCGTGGCTTCTACACGCAGTACGTGCAATAGGGCACGTAACTGACGGAGAGATGGTGGCAGTAGATAGAGACGCCGCAAATACTCCGGAAGAGCTCGACCATAACTTGCGGTGCGAAGCGTTGTTTGGTCCCCTTCGTCACGACGAATAGTTCGCGTAGGTTCGTGGGGCGGTTCCTGTCGTAGGGGGCCGCCCCATTTTCATGCACAGGAGGAAAGCTGTGTCTAAATCTGATGACAACCCCGCCGCAGCTGCAGCTGGTTTGGGCTGTTTGGGGTGTCTTATGACTTTGTTTGTCGGAGGCATCTTCTTCGCAATAACTGCAGGAACTCTGGGAGGCGTATTCATTGTCCTCAGGGCTTTTGGCATTCTCTAACAAAGGAGGCGTCATGCGTACTCACGATGTAACACACGAGCTGGCCCTTGCAAGAATAAAGACAGGAAAGCTCGGGTACATTTTCACCGCACTGACCAATGTAACCTGCGACGTAGCCGCAAATTGTCTGACAGAATTCAAAATAGATGATGACAAGTTAGTCACCATCTATATGGAAGACAAGTGCTACTTTACGTCGGCCCCGGCCAGGAGTACCACAAATTATCTTGTACAGATAAAGACGTCTAACTATGTCACCATGGCCAAGATATACGGCCGCGATACGCTTGTCGCGCTCGCGTACGATCTGACCCTCCATCGAGCGCTTCCGCTTGATATGAGCATTCCTGGGTGGCTAGACGCTGCCATAACTGCGCTAAGAACTGCCCTGGATGGCCAACCATTTACAGGTAGGCCGGCCGAAGGACGTTCTGAGGGCGGTTTGCCCAGGACCTTCGTCACGAGCGAACTTCTATCGGCTATCGAGGGCGGGGCCACTAACTTCTTCGAATAAGGAAATTACGTTATGAGCGATGGAATACCAGTACGACATTTCAACAGCGACGGACATTCGCATGCGGCAATGGACAGCCCGTACAGGGTCTCCCTCCGTTATGACGGAATGCCGATACAGGCGCTGGTGTTTATCCACGACGCCTCGGTCTTGAAACATGTAACTGGCTTCAGGACCATCATGTCCACTGTCGTGGACAGCAAGAAAAAAGACTTTGGCGAAGAGCTACTAATAAGCAGCAACGTTGTGGGGAAAGGCGACTCCCACGACGCTCTTCGCGGTGATTATTTCGTCCGCATTGCGCGAAGCGAAGGCACCATTATCGGAAAGTTGCGCTCGCTTGCCGAAGTGGTCGTTGTAGCCCACGAGCTGTGTCTTGGTGCCGACGTAAGCGCGGAACTGCCTTCATGGCTATACGCCAGCGTCAGCCTGCTGCGATCTGCTCTTAACGGGAAGTCTGTTTTTGACGCTTCCCCTGTCCCCGAGCCGCGGCACACGTTTCACGTACGAGATCTCAGAAACTTTGTCATCGAATAATGAAAGGAGTCTGCTTTGTCCAATCGCAGCACAATAACACACAAAATTGCCCTGGTTGTCGACAAAGACGATAGGCCAATCGAGCTTTTGCTCGACCCAGTGCCAAAAGAGGAAGCGAGCCGCCAGTTGCCGCAATATACCACCATGTTCCACAGAGAATTTGCAACGGAAGACAATGGTCGCGCAACGGTGCGCGTGGTGCGGGAAGTCCACACTAACCCCGAGTACATCGATAACGTAATCGGCGGCTGTTATTACCTCTTGCTCCGAAGCGCCCAGGGTAAGGATTTTCCAGAGGTGGTGGCGCGAATCCGCAATGTCGACGTCCTAATTACACTGACATACGAGCTCCTCAAAGACGTAGTATGGGGGAGCGATATCGTACTACCGCAGTGGTTGAAGGCCGCGGTCCGTTACATGATGAAAACGATGGGCCGTAAGTCGGTCTTCGACATGGCGCCAAAAAATTCGCCGAGACAAACCATTCACATCAAGAAGTTCGATGATTACTTTATGGAGTTGCCATGAACGTCAACCACGCCCACCTGTCTAGGAAAGTCAATCATCGCATCGTGTTCACGCCGACGAACGTGGGTCCGCTCCACAACATGTTCAAACGGGAGCCTATACCGGGCGGCTACGAGATCCACGATGACGTTCTCAACGAGGTGTTTGAGTTCGGTTTCGGTGATGCCATAACCGTCAACCTCTACGCCGTCATTCCACGGGTGGGACCGTATGGGATGCTACTGACAGAAAGAGCTCCAGGTAGGCAGGAGCTCTCTGTGATCAGCGAACAGACTGCCACGCTGTACGTAGCAGCTGCCTGCAAGCTCGGTCCCCTGCGTATCGATGACATACAGCCTCCGTGGCTGGCGGCGGCCGTAGATGCCCTGGTAATGACTCTGGAGTATGTGCGCGACAAGAAGCTACCAGTCACTGCCTTCACGAAACCCAAGAGCAAGCTTGCTCATTGATATTTAAGCACTTGGTTCGCTTGGGGCGGCCCCGGCGTAGGGGTCGCCTTTTTCTTTGTTTGTAAGGAGACAAAAATGGCAAGAAAAGAAGAGGACCTCTACAAGGGAAGAATAGATTTGACGCGCCAGATAAGCCTCTACTGTTCAGACGAAGGCCGGATTTCGTACTGCGTTACATGCTGCACCGTTTACACAGTATCAGAGGAGTACTTGAAACCAGTGGTTACGACCGAGCGCGGACAGCTGTACGCAAATGTCATAAACGCGGGCGGAATCACTTCCGGATGTAGGTTTGTTTTCGTGACAAGTACACCGACAAACCGTAAGGAAAAGAAGGAGGATTATTTTCTGGTGTCGGGTTTGCACACCGTCGTAGCGATCGCTTACGACCTGGAAGCCTTTGCGGTGCTCGACCAAGATTCGACACTGGCTGACAAGACGCCCGAGTGGCTGGACGACTTGACCGGTGCTCTCCGATCACTGCTGAAAAACAAACCCATAAACGTCCGTATACCTGAGGCTCCCACCAAACCTGAGTACGAAGTACCAACGTTGTTTCCAACATAAAAGGGGATGTCATGCTCAACGCAACACCGGCGATCTTAGATAGAATACTGCGTCGCTTTAATGAGGAAGATGTAGTGAACGACAGGGAAGCAGTTAAGAGGCTGGGAGAGCCGGTTAAAATACTGCACCTATACGACAGGGCAAACGATTTCGCGCTAGAAGTGTTCACAACCGGGGGCGTAGGTCCGACCGACTTGTTCTATTTCCGGACGGTGACCAACTACAGGAACGGGGCCGGCGCTTACCGCAACATAACTATGCACTGCAAAGGGGCGCTTGTATACGATGAGCACACGATGACTATCGCCTCACACGTTTTCTTGCGGCGAGCATACCTCGGTGGCGTATACCGGCGCGAAGCCTTCGGAGATCTATGGGTTCTAAAGACCTTTGATCCTTTCCTCAGAAGGCTGTCGAGGGGCGCGCTGATTCACTTCGAGTATTTCGACCGCATGGGTCAGTTTCTGGCCGGTGAAGCGGGGGGAGAAAACTTCGTCGGACTTTATGCCCGCAACTGGCGTGATCGACTCGTGGCAAGCTATAGCTTGCCGTTTCTAAGCGAAGAACAGGAGGAAGAACTTCCTCAGTGTTTGCGAGAAGGGTATTTGCGGAACGTAATATTTCCGCCGCTAGAGGCTCTCTAACAACACTATTTTCAACCTAAAGGAGAATGCCGTGCAGATACACAAAAGGGAGGCTGGTGAGCTCTGCGTTGATCAGTTTTTAAGTCTTTTCGATCGACTCGAAGTTGTAGACGACTCCTCTGTGTTTGACCACATACCCGCACTTAGGCGCGTCCTTTGCCTGAAAGACAGGGCAACAGATGTCGCCTTGGACGTGTACACTGACAACGGAATCGGGCCTGTTGATGCACTGTACTTCAGGATGATCAGGAACTACACAGACGATAAGTGGTGGAGCCCGTTCGCGTGGGGAATGTGTGACGGCGTGCTTGCAAAAGGCGAAGCCCGTATAGCTGACGTGACATACTACCTCCTGCAATGGGCGTATATCGGCGGCATGTACCGCTTCGAACGCACTGGCGATTTGTGGATTAGAACGACCTTCGACCCGCTGATCAGGAGGCTGCCGGAGAGTTCTCGTAGGGAGTTTGCTAGATGGGCCGAAAACGCAAAGGCCATCTCACACGGCGTAGTTTCTATAACTTCAATAGTCCCGAATCAAGTTTTCAGTAGAACCTATATTGGCGATGCCCACGAAAAACCAGTCCTGCCGGAATGGGGGGCGAGCATTATTCCAGAGGATTGCCTGGAACAATACGCGGAACATGTGATATTCCCGCCGGCCGGGTACTAATGCCAACACAAGGAGGAATTTAACGGTGAGTAATACCACCAAAGACGTACAAATCACGGGGACACTTCGCCTAATTCGCCAAGTTCCGACGATGTACCGGTTTGGATACGAGCTTCCAAAATCTCGGCGGAGCCACGCAGCAAAGAATTTTGTCAATGTGGTAAGCTCGTGCGAGGGGAGCTTGTATGTCAGCAGCACAGCCTCCCCGCAGCCTCACGATGACCCTTCGTATTTTTACGTGATCTCTGGCCCCGCAGCGCTTCACAGTATTCAGGTGGCGAATAGCAAGGTTTTCTACATAGACGACCTAGCCACAGCTTTAATGGTTGCGCACGATCTAGTGTGCATACATAGGCTCAGGCAGGGCATAA
Source organism: uncultured Bdellovibrionales bacterium (assembly GCA_964351345.1). GTDB lineage: Bacteria > Bdellovibrionota_C > UBA2361 > SZUA-149 > SZUA-149 > SZUA-149. Next base: position 17,600 of record CAYGNZ010000009.1, read on the forward strand.
ACGTAGGGGTCCAGGCCCCAGAGTGGTTTTGTGACGCTGTACAGGCGCTGCAGCTCTTGTCCGGCCACGTGCCATTAAACTACAACCGCCCAGCCGATAACTCCTACAAGGAGTTTGAGGATTTTCCAACTCTTTTCGAAGTGTAAGGAGACAGCCATGAAATTAGGCGCTGGTGAATTTCAACCAACTGGAACTCTGGAACTCATGTACGATCCCCCGCGCTACAGATTTGGCTCAGAGCGTCCAGGAAAGATTTTTCACGAAGAAAGCGTATCAACCCTCATATACAGCAAGCATGGCCGGCTGTATGCGGACATAAAGAACACTCTCAATATAGATCCGCGTTCTTCTTACTTCCTGGTGATCTCTGGCACTTCCGGCAGACATCACATCACCGATACCGGTAGCGATATCTACTACATCGCGGATTTCGGAACGGCTGCAATGGTGGCGCATGACATGGTGTGCGAAATGTACAAACGTGGCAACGTAAGTCCCGCTATTACCGGACCTGCGTGGTTCAAATCACTCGTCGGCGCTATAAGGGCCATGTCGGGAGGAGATCCGCTGAACTTCAGCAAAGATCGTGACCACTCGGGGGTGCCAACCTTCGTAGATTTCGACTCACTTTTCGATTACAAGAAAAGTGCTTAATTTCTGGGCATTCTGCGCCATAAGCATTTGAAGGACCCTATCTTTAGGTCCGTATGTCCCCCTTGGCAGGAGAATGACCCGTGAAATCTATTTTCGATATCTATAGAGATGTCAGCTGTGGTCGCAACGTAGATAACTTTCTAGCCGAACATTACAAGGTGTTCGACGTATGGCTGGAGGGGTTTTCCGAAACTGGCATCCGAGCACGCGCTTACATGTTCAAGCAAGACTGGAGAACATTCAGGCTTGGCGCGAACCTGTTGCTGGAGATTTATGTGCCCGGGACGATGGATTACGGTCCCCGCGTACTGTTCAGGAAATACGCGACCAATGAAGACGAGTTTGTGCGTCTTTACACGTCGATGTTTCTCCTGACGGCCGTGGAGCATCTCTCTGCTGTCATAGGGATGGATCGCGGCGAAGGGATTGACGGATGGCTTGATTTTGATCCGTATTATCGAGTCCTCGGGCTAGGGCTAGCAAAATCTGCGCGTGTAGATTCCCTGGCCAGAAATCTGGTTTCAGCGGCATGTCACGCCGCTATAAAAGACCCGTCGAACTCGTTTGCTACCAGCCTGGGCGCAGGGGGTTATCCAGAGCAAACCCTGCACATGAGGCTGCACAAATTCAAATGCTGGCTGGACGCAGCAAGAGGCAGTGGAATGGGTTTCGGTTTGCTTGAGAAAGGCTGGGGTTAGCCGGCTGTCAACTTTGAGTACTTTGTCCTAAGGCGGCCCAGTTGTTGGGCCGCCTTTTAATTTCATTAGGAGAATTGAGATGCGTAAATTATGGAAAAACTGGTCAGTACATAATTTGATCGGCCACCCCGCGAGCGAGATTGTCTACTTGGTCCTGCGACTCCCGCTGGGCCGAGACCGAGCTCAATGCGCAGCCAGCCGGGTGCACGATTTCACAGTTCCCAGTAGCCCACGCTACGCCCAAGACATCGGCGGGCCCAGCGATGCGGGCTTTCGACCGCGACAGCAAGAAGTAGTCTCGGCGGTCAGGCAGCACCTGCAACACGGGTATCAAGCTGTGGCCGCGGGATTTGAGAAGCTTTTCGGGCGAGCCCCGCACCAAGATCTCTATCACGTTCCGCTAGACAGGCCTTTCCATATGCAGACTCGTGACAACCCGGAAGCTCGAACTTTCGACTTGAGTTCTGCCGAGGAGGAATTCCAGATGGAATGCCGCCGCAGCAAGACGACTGTGTATGTGTTCCGCAATACCAACCCGGCGGCAACTGGCATTGATAGCAAGTTTGCCGTCGTCATCAACAGCGAAGGGCTCGGTGAGATGATATTGGCCGAAGACAGAGAGACAATCCTACTGGAGCTTTCTGTTTTGGTGTACCAGCTCTTTGCTGCCGGTAACTGGTTTAGTGCGGCCGAGAAGTTGTCTACTTGGTACGTGAAAAACCTAGTTACGGCTGAAGACTACACAAAAGCCGTGGACACTTTCTGGGACGAGGAAAAAGAGCCCAGTAAGCCTGAGGCCGGCCGACTGCGCGTCGGCGGCTGGAACGGGGCTGGCTCGTTCAGCAATTGATCATTCTCCTGACGAAGTTGGGACTTTGTTGGGCCCAGGGCGCGCGACCATACGCGCCCTGGGTTTTTTTTAGCTGTTCTGAATTGCTAAAAAAATGACCTTTTTGCTGCATAAGCATTTGAGGACCTTTACCTTTAAGGTCCACATGTCCCAATTTTAGGAGAAGTTACCATGAAGATTCCTAAGGCACTGAACGTCGGTGCGTACGTTACTATTGACCCACAAGAGGACGGGTTTCTCGATACTATCAACATTCCAAGCGTTCGCGTCGACCTTAGGACCCTGACGACTCTGGACATATTGTTAGAGTTCACAACTGCAGACGGCAATACGCGGGTACAGTGTATGAAGCTGCCGAAACCATACATCATGCCTCCCAATAACGTTTTTGAGCTCGTCGCTATCGAGGAGCGAAAGTTCTCTGGCGGAGTTGATGAGGCTTTTTGCTTCGTCCCCCGCGACCACACTTTCTACATCTACTTAGCGGGTTTCTTCGACTCGGCGTACGAGGTGGCCCAGCTCGCGGGGCAGATCCCAGATGAAATTCGCCACCCACTGCTGGCTGTAATGGTGAAGGGTGAGCAGATGGAGGCTAAAATGGGCAAGCTTCGGGCGGAAACCTGGAGATTGAAGGAGCAGTTGCACTCTGCAACTGGCGTCGACTACGACCGAATGTAAACCCGGATCTCGGCTACCGGGCGTCGTGCTCGGTAGTCGAGGCCCTTTTTTTAGCTATTATTGGCGCCGATACTCCCACGAGGAGGCGGCACGCATTCTCTGTTTCTCTTCCATGTAATCGAGAGAGTTTGGCTTGCTGCGGTAGCCCATGGCATAACATGCCTTCAAGAAGTCTTCCTCTTCTTTAGCCCTTCTCTCTTCTATCTCCTCAGGGCTCCTGATCTTCAGAGGGACGACCTTAGGAGAGGCGATGGCTTCCAAGAACCTATTATCCTCTTCTTCCTTCATCTCCCTAACAGCTCTGTCGTGGTCCCCCTGGAGCATGTTACGAAGATTCTTGATCTTCTTTAGCTGTGTGGCTTTGGCGTCCTCAGCAGGCTCTGGCTGCGGACTGCCCATCTTACTCACTTCGTACGCTGTTGGTTTCTTCATTTATTGCTCCTACCACTTGACGATTCTGCCAGCAATAATAAAGGCGACGCCCATGGCCGTCAAAATTGCTGGGAATGGGTTGGAATGCTTGCCGAATATGGCAAGATGGGCTGCCTCAAATATGTTCATGTCGCTCCATGGCGCTTCCGCGAGGGCTCCAACCACCCCCATAGCCGCCACTCCCAGAATTCCAATACAGACCACGAATGTCCCAGCCAGTGTCAAAACTCTGCTTGCCTGTTCGTCTTCTTGTGACGCCATCACTTCCCCCTTTAGACAAAAAAAATACCCCCTCAAGTATACACTCAAGGGGGTATCGAGCCTGATGGTAGCGAGGCACGAAAGGTAGACGTTACGCGCTAATCTCAGATTCGAAGCAGGGTTCGTCAATGCCCAGCTCACCGCTGGCCAGTTGAAGAACGTGCGAAGAATCCAAAACCTCATCAAGGATGATGGGCGAAGCGCTCTTGACGATCACCATGTCACCGTCTTCGATGGCCTTCAACAGGGCGTCGATATGGCGCTGGGCCGTACCGCGCTCGCCCCGGGCAATGGCATCGAAAATGTCACCGGCGACACTGTGCTCTTCGTCATCAACAAGTTCACGTCCGTGAGGAGGCAGGAAGCCAAAAAACCGGGTGGCTCCCGAGACATTCTTCACAGTCGTGTAAAGGCAGTCAGTGTACTGGGCCATTATCGTATTCCTTTATGTGGCCTGACAGAGTCCAGTTCCGTCAGATAGTCTTCAGTTAGTTGCCTTCTTGCGCCTGCAACGCCGCGGTGGCGTAGCTCAGGGCAGGAAGATAAACCTGGGGCTGCTGGGCAAGCTTGACCAGCTGCTCCTGGATGTCGGCGGGAAGACCCTCCTCAGGGGCCTCAGCGGCCTTCTGAGCGCCTTCGGCAGCCAACGCGGCATCTGCCAAGTCCGAGAGGCTCCCAGACGCCTGGGGGGCGCTGGCTTCCTTCTCAGCCAAGACTTCGCCAAGATTGTACAACTTCATCAGTTCATCTTCACTCTGGATATCATAGCCGCGCTTCGACATACCATCGATGAACGTCCGAAGTCGAATGTCGTTGAGAACATTGAGGCCCGCTTCAGGGTTCAATAGCTCATCAAACTGTTCAGTATTGCTCATTTCGGAGTTCCCGTTTTTAAGGTCGCCCGGAATGTAAGAATGTGGATGGCAGAACGGGCGAGAGTTCTGCCATCCACGGCGAAGCGGATACGTTAGTTGAACGTGGCCTTGGCGACCCCGCTCGTGTTTCCGATGGTGGCACCGGAGCACTGGTAGTTGAAGAAGTCCAGCATGAAGAACTCCCTCTTGATCGCCATCGTGGTGTCGTCAAGCATGTAATGCTTTCCGATACACGTCGGATCGGCGAAGTAGTAGAGGACGTTGTTGGAAACGATGTCCTTCTTGATGGTGATGATGTACTCAACACCCTGGAATTCCTTCGAGGTCCACCCGTTCTTCATAATACCCTGAGCAAGGTCTTCTCCACCAAACTCAATCAGGTTGAGCTTGCAGATGTCCTTGATCGTGATATGGTTGAGGAGAACGGTCTTCACCTCGAAAGACGACGGAGTGCTGGGGAGCAGCTTCATGCCTTCCCACAGCGTGTCGCGAGTGAAACCACCACTGAACGTCTTGTTCTGGATCACACCCGAGGTGGGCATGACGGTGTTGGCAGGGCCAACAGCGGTGTCGACGGCAGAGATGAACTTCGAGTCCTCTTCGGCCAACATGTCCTTGAGACTGTTGTCGGAGAGCACCTGACGAATGTCCATATGCCAAGTACGAAGCAGGGCCACGTCGCCCGTCCAACGGGGGGACAGGATACGACTGAGGGTGACCACATAGCGCCGACCCAGAATCCAGTAGGTTTCAGGCAGCGTCGCGAAGCCCACCGAGATGGCAGCAGGCGTTTCACCTTCGTAATCGACGATCTTGACGAGTCGATCAGTGTCTTGTTGACGGTCGAGCTCTTCGTTGGTCAGAGGCAACGGAGGCAGGATCTTACGGAAGA
>CAYGNZ010000010.1:0-7704 GCA_964351345.1 uncultured Bdellovibrionales bacterium
AACCTCGGGTAATTTCTTTCCTGAAGCACTTCACTATCAGCGAGCAGCAAATGGTTTTGTTCGTTTAGAGAAATGGGGAATTGGCTCCTTTGGCGATTTTCTTGTGCGTCCAGACGGAAAGGCTGCTCGCTAGGAGGGCTTGGAGTAGATAGCTCTACAGCCTATTGATTCCAGCAAACTTGGAGGCGTCGTTGACTTATTCAACGGCGCCGCGTAATCTTTTTTCTCATGCTCCTTTGTTTTTCCTCAAGAGTAGCTCATGAGTGTCTCTTCACTTTGGCCGGAATCTAGTCCTTCAAACTGAGGAGTCCCGTTTCAAGCGTTTCACTTTTCTTTTACACGCAAATTCTTCCCGAAAGGAGTCCGTTCAATGGACGACAGACAGCTTCGCGCACGCGCAATTCTCAAGGAGCAGCCCTGGAATCCGTCGAGAGGATGGTGCTGCGGCGCGTTTATCGTCTTTGACGAGGTTTGCGATGGTTGTACAATCCCCTGTGAGCAGCGGCGACAAGTGGTCAACATTTTGCTCGGCAAGCAGGCGTCCGAGGAAAGCGGAGAGCAGGCAAGTGAATAGTCAGCACTTCCTGCCCAGCGTTTGACGCCGTATCTTTTGGGGGATGCAACACTTTTTACTTGGGGCTCCTCCTTACAGCCTCTCGCACAAACAATGATATGCACGGGATATTGGGGTGGGGTATGCTTGCATATTCCCTAAGGTCAAATAGGGTCAGTTCCATTTACTCAACCCTCACCTTGTCACGAATGTGAAGATTCTAATCGAAAGAAATTCAGCGACTTTGGCAGAGAACGCGGAAATAGCGCGTAGCTTCTTCTCGCGAGCCCGAGGTTTGATTGGACGCAGTTCCTTTGAGGATGGCGAAGGGCTCGTGATTGAGCGTTGCAATTCCGTGCATATGTTTTTCATGAGCTTCTCAATCGACGTGGTGTTTTGTAACGCTGAGAAGGAGGTGCTGAGACTCACCGAGCAGCTGAAGCCATGGAGAATCTCTTGCTATTGCCCGAAAGCGGAGTTTGTTCTCGAGCTTCCAAGTGGCACGGTTGCAAAGTCAGATTTGCGCGTTGGGGATCGTCTGAGTTTTGAGTTCTCTACTTAGGGCGAAACGCCAACCGTATCCAATGTTGATACTCCCCTTCTCTTTCCCAACTGCCCATACAATCCTCTGAGTTATCTTGCTCCAGAGCCTCTAGCAGTGCTGATTCGCTTGGCAATATCGCATACTCAGCACCCCAGCCCGCCAGCGTGCTACACCATCTACCCTGCCGAGAAGCGATTTGCTGATACTCTGCCAAGCGCTTTGCTCCCATGACCAAGGTGCGTCCATCGATTGACGTTTTTAACTGAGTGCTCTCGGAGCCCTCGGGTCGTGCCTGCCAAAAAGCCAGAGCAAGCCAGCCACCGTCATTAAAGTCGTTAAAAACCACGGTTTGCTCCGTAGTCGAAGCGAGGCTTCCTTGGAGATCTCGCGCAACATGAAATAGCTCACGATGGCGCTGCGTACGGGGTGGCTCCAGATCGATAAAGTAAAAACAAACTGCGAGAAATGAGGCGAGAGTGAGTCCGAGCAACGCAGGTGAGATTTTCTCTTCCGCTTTCACTGCGAGGCTGTGCACTCGAGTTCTAAGAACGCTGGCCGCAAGGCCCGCGCTGAGGAGCGCAAAATACGGCAAATACTTAATCTGGAGAAAGGCCGAAACAGAGGAGAGAAGCCATAGTAGAAGCATCGGCTTGGAAACAGAGCCGAGAAAATATTTTACTCTGGTAAGCAAGCCAATTAGGACGGCCAAGTAGGCAAAAAAATAGAGACCCTGATCTGTGGACAAAGAGCGAAACTCAGTAATCAATCCGTAGCCGACTTGATGATTAAAAGCATACTCAAACATTCCACTAAACAGTCGCCAGTGGTACGGATTAATCAAGCCACATGCTCCGCAAAGTGCGGCGATAGCAAGCCCAGAAAGACGTTCGGTAGCAGTTCGTGTGTTGATCGGAAGCAATACCAGGTAGAGAAAGGCGATCAGAGGAACGGCAAGCCAATAGATGTGAATGTTTACCCAAAGAATTGTCAGCGGTAATAAAAAGCGCAATCGAAGGAGCCTGCTTTCTGCCAGCAGGAGTAGCACGCCAAAGAATAAAATACTCAGCGTTTGTGGGCGGAGATACCAGAAGGCTGAGGTGAGAATAAGCAAAATTACCAGCGGAATGAGTTCAATTGGCGTACCTGCGATATTGCTCCGAAGGGCGAAAAAGCGGACAAAAAGACAAGCCGCAAGGGCGAGGAGTACTACAAGGAAGGCTTGAATTGCTTGTAGCAGCGAAAAACCGCCTAGGGTGAAGGCCCAAGCCAGGAGAAGCTCAAACAACCAAGAGTAGCAAAGCCAAAACGCACCTTCAGCACCAAAGGGGTCTATTTGTGGGACGCTGTGATGGGCAAGCATCCACAAGCCGCCCGCAAGATGCCAACCGGCATCATAGGATGGCAAGGAGCGGAAGCCGATAACGAAGGCAAGGACTGCAACGACAAACAACAGCAGCACGTCGCAGAGCTGATTCTTACTCCAGCTCATGGTAGCTCCCTCGGGGAGGTTGCAGTTTTCTCGAAAACGAGCGTGCTTAAGTACTGAACGAAAACTACCAAAAGGAAGGCCGAGGGCAGATCGGCCAAGTAATGCCAGCCGAAATACATTGTGGTCACGCAAGTGATCAACAACAGCAACCAGGAGCAATACGCTGCGAATCGGTTTAGCTTTCTTAGATACAGTGTTCCTAAAAAGACTGCGGCAATGTGCAAACTTGGTAGCCCGGAAATCAGCCATACTCCTTTGTCGCTTTGAGGATGGAGATCGAGATAGAGCTTTTGTTGCCAGAGTTCTTGCTGTAACTCCGTTACTCTGGTGTGCGGAAGATGAGAGAAAAGTTCTGGATAGAAAAAGCAAGGGCCGAGTGTGGGGAAGGCATACTCAACAAAGATAGCTAGAAACCAAAGCAAGCAAAACGCAAAGCTAAATTTTTGGGCATAGGACAAACTTCCACGGAGCAATAAAAAGACAGTGAGAAATGCAACGTAGGGATAAAAAGCCGTGTAGGCATCACTAAGTAGTGGTGCCCAGCGAAGGCCGATACTCTCTACCACCAGCATCCCCGGGCTCTTTCCCGAAAACAGCCAGCGTTCGAGGTTCATCAAGGTTTCATCGTACAGCCGAGAATTTACGTACGGGATAAGATGTTTGAGATTGATATAGACGACAAACATTGCGCTTACGGCATGGAGTAGTCGGAGATCGTGGGATAATTTGCCAGCGCTGAAGTAGCTCTTTTTATACTCATCAACACTTGCTCTCCAATGTTTGCTTTGCTTTTTTGCCAAGGCTTCTCGAATGTCGCGAAGGCGAACAAGAAGGATCGCCAAGAGATGGCCCAGGAGGTAGCTGACGAGCCCAAGGAGCACTTTAGAGATGTAGAGTCGGAAAGGATCGCGAAAAGAGAGGCCGAGGAGAGTATACAGCAGCCAGGCCATGCCAAAAAAGAGCAGGACAAGATTTTCAACGGGATAAAGCGCCTTCAGTGCTCGTCTAATCTCGCCTGCGTTCATACGAAGTTTTGCCGAGGGAGCCCTATTTGACTTCGACTACTTTGCCCTTATTGGTCACCCCTTTAAGCTCGCCTTCTAAACGAAGGGCCGTGACGCGTTTTTCCAATTCGGCGCTGTCGAGATAGGAGCTATTTGAGCTTTTTGGAGTGGCTTCTTTTCCATCGTCTTTGCCATCATAGATAATGACATCACTTTTGGACTTCTGAATCAGCTCCAAGCCTCGCAGCCGGGGTGCCAAGTACTCAGGATCGGCTCCTAGCACTTTCGCCGTGAGATAGCCCTTCTTCATCGCCTTAGCGTCGGCCTTTCCTTTGGCAACATCCCCCTCGTAGATACTCTGGGCAGCCATTTCAAGGAGCAAATTACTTGCCTCTCGGTTCCCGGGGTTGATCATCAGAATCTGCTGTACGATGCCGAACGCACTCTCCTCTCGCGGCGCTACTATTTGCCCTTTTGCTCGGTACTCCTTGGCACGCGCTAACAACTCATTCACCTCACCCACCATTAAGCGCAGCAGTGAATCAATTCTCTTTAGTTGCTTTTTGGCGAGTTGATTGTCTGGGTCGAGACGTAACACCGTCTCGTATGCCTCTTTCGCGTTGGCACCTGGTGGCGTGATGTAGTTCTTTTGCTTGAGATACTGCTTTGCGTCTATTAGATTTCGTTCGATTTCCTTCGCATTCTGCTCATAACGCTTCTTCTTCGCGCGAATCTCCTCTAAGCGGTCTGCAATCTCGGCAACACGTCGCTTGGCGTAGGTATCATCTGGATCAAGCTCAAGGATTTGATCAAAGCGTGTTCTCGCATTCGCACCGACGGGTTCAATAAGTTTTCCCTCTTTGAGAAACGCATCTCCCTCAAGACGAAGTTTCGCGATAACTTCTTTCCGCTTTGCGAGCTCCGCTTGCGCCTTGCGTTTTGCGGTGGCTTCTCGGTCGGTATTACTCTGGTGGTAGACAAAAAAGACAAGTAAGCACAGTACGGCGATTACTCCTGTTGCCACTTTCACCGTTGAGTTGACCTTGCTCTTGGGTCGATCAAGCACACGGTCGACGGCTTCATCCTTGAGCGTAAATACCTCGCCAGGTTCAATAAACCTTAGCTGTTGCTCGCCGACACTGATGGTATCCCCGCGTTTGAGCTCTACCTCATCGCTCCCTTTGATACTCTCGCCATTAATGGTGAGCCCGTCGGCAGAGAGAGCGGCGGCACAGTAGGCGCTGCCCCGCCGAACGATGATTGCGTATCGAGCTGGAACTCCACGTCCACTAAGCAGAATCTGGCAGCCAGTATCAGCTCCGATCATCATCTGCTCTTGATCTAAATTGAACTTCTTCCCACGCTCTCTACCGCTGGTGATCATCAGCGTTGCGGGAATGCGAAAAGCCTCTGCTCCGGTAGTTTGCGTGATACTTTCGTTGATATTGTCTTTGTTTGAGGCTTCAACAATCGCTTTTGCTCTACTTAAATCGGTGTCGTTGGTGAGGGTGGAAGTGCTTTCCTGATCCACATCTGAGGGGGCTGCGCCAACGTCGACTTTTGCCAACATCTCTTTAATCCGATCAGCAGAAACTCCACCGGCAAGCGTCTGCGTAATGATCGGCTGCGCTGCTTGTTCGGATTGTTTGAGAATTTCTGCAGGTGAGGACTGTGTCGAAGTAAGCCGCGCGGTGCCTCCCGAGAACTTACTCGACACTGTTTCAACCAAATCAATTACTTTGCTGAAACGATCGGCTGGATTACGCGATAAGCCTTTTCGTATCGCTGCATCCATCAAGGCCGATAGTTCAGGATTACGCTCGGCGGCAGATGGCGCTTCCTCAGAGAGACGCAGCATTGCAGTTTGCACTGGATTACTCGCCGAAAAAGGTTTCTGACCAGTGAGCATTTCGAAAATAATTACTGCCAGCGAGTAAGTATCGACGCGATAATCTACTTTCTGGCCCTCAGCCTCTCCGCTGATCTGCTCAGGCGCGATATAGGCCGGATCGATCAAGTGTGCACCCATCGAGGTTTGTGCCATGCGTGCTTCGTCTATGGCTTGTGGGCAGTACCCGGCGAGTTTCACCCCCGCCTGCTCAACCAGAATCGCGCGCGAGTCGAGATGTCCGTGATAGATTCCAGCGTTATGGAGAGTCTGAAGTCCGAGCGCAAGCTGCTCCGCAATTGAAAAAGCTTCAGAGAGCTTGAGCGGCTTAGAATCTTGCTGCTTAAGCAGCTGACGCAGAGTGCTCCCGCTGAGTGATTCCATTACAAGATAGAACACACCATCCTCGACTCCTCCTGCAAGGACCTGAGCCAAATACGATTGTGTGGTGGCTTGCGCTGTTGTTGCGGCAACAAGTGCCGCTACCTCTGCCTCAAATTGTTCACGGAGCGCCGCTGAATCTGCGGGAGTGTCAGAGAAAAACTTTACGACCACCTCAGCGCTCGAGTCCGTGTCGGTGGCACGGTACACTTTGCAATTCGGTCGATTCGCTATTTCTTCGCCTATGGAATATCGATTGGCGACGGTCTGAAAGTTCTTCATTCTCTTTCCTTCACTACTAAATTCTTCGCTCTCATTAACCTTGTGAGCTGCCGCTACCCCTATCTCGAAGCGACCTAGGCCTTAAACAAAGCGACGACGTCCTCCATCCCCGCTATCCTCATCTCTTCCACGATGCTCGGAACGTAGCCGGTGAGCTTATGAGCCCCAATTATTTTACCGTTTTCGGTTTTTTCGTGGGTAAAACGAAATACGTCCTCGACATGGTAACTTCCTTCGCTAGTCAGGGGAAGTACTTCAGAAATATGGGTAATTCTTCGGCTGTGGTCCGGTAGGCGGGAAGCTTGAATGACGAAATCAATTGCGGAGGAGACTTGGTCGCGTAAGGCTTTGACCGGAATATCGAGTCCGGAAAAAAGCGCCAGAGTCTCGAGGCGCGTCAGGGCCTGGAGGGGTGAGCTTGCGTGCACCGTTGCTTTCGAGCCTGAGTGCCCTGTGTTCATTGCTTGGAGCAAATCAAGCGCTTCGCCGCCACGAATCTCTCCGACAATGATACGGTCAGGTCGCATACGAAGTGAGGCCCGCACAAGGTCTCGAATAGTCATCTGTCCCCTGCCCTTCTTATCAGGCGGTTTGGATTCCATCGGCACGACGTGCTCTTGGTCAAGCTGAAGCTCCGCCGAATCCTCAATGGTGATAATCCTTTCGTTGCCGGGGATAAGTCCAGAGACGATATTGAGCAATGACGTTTTCCCAGAACTCGTACCACCGGAAATAACTATGTTCTTCTTCAGCAGCACACAGGCCCGAAGGAAGAGAACCATCTCTTTGGAAATAGAGCCAAAGTCGATTAACTTCTCAATTGTTAGCTTTTCTTGGGAAAATTTTCTTATCGCGATCGAAATTCCCTTCCGAGAACAGGGCGGGAGCAATACCGCAACACGTGAACCATCGGGTAGTCGTGCATCAAGATAAGGCTCGTTTTCGTCAGCTCTCCTGCCGACAAACTGCGCGATGTTAAGCACTGCCGCACTGAGCTGATGTTGAGAGAATACTGCCTCAGTTTTTGAAAGCTCCCCACTTCGTTCGATATAAATCTCCTCAGGTCCGTTGATCATTATCTCTGAAACACTGTCATCGATAATAAAGGACCACACCGGCTTCAAAAAACTTTTCAAGGACTCCCAGTAAAAGACATCCTCTTCCTTTTGCTTAGAAGGCGAAGCAGCTTTGGCCGTGGTGCTTGCCAATTGAGCTGCCTCGGACGGGTCCTTTTTCTGTTTCGTGTAATCTTCTTTCGCTTCCTCGGTAGAAGAATCTGAGGTTTCTTCAGTGAGAAATTCAACGGTGAGCGAAACTGGACCGAGAGAAATGATATCCGAGCTCGAGATTTCCACGGTGCTTACCCGCTTACCACCGACGAAGGTGCCATTGGTGCTGTCGAGGTCTTCAATCGTGATACGTCCGTCTTGGGCGAGAATTCTTGCATGGTGGCCAGAGACGCCGTCGACGTCAAGACACACATCATTACTAGAAGCTCTGCCGAGAAGGATTGAGGGCTGGCTTAAACGAAGTTGCTCTTGCTCGCCGTTGTCATGCTGAATA
>CAYGNZ010000010.1:7714-12690 GCA_964351345.1 uncultured Bdellovibrionales bacterium
GTGAGATAAAACATACTCGTTAGCGATATTTCCCTGGATTCTTCCGAATTTTCTTCGGTACGTATTTCGTATCATTCATCATCCGATCAGCTCTCACCCAGCGATAGTCAGCTTCATCAGGAAGCATCATCTTTACTGCGAGCAAATTATCGAATACTACAATGTGGTTATCCGCTTTCGCAGAGTACTTCGCTCTTCGAAAGTTACTCTCCACCCGACGCCATAGCTCAGATTCAAGCTTCCCCAGCACATCAGACAAGGCCTGCAAATGACGTCGGGACGCCTCGGCAGAGACTTCTTCTTGTCGGCGCTCTTTTGCGATGGCTTCGAGCGTTTCTCGGATTACCACGGGCGCAATATCTGATTCACTTACTTTATCCTTTCCGGCAAAAGGGATCGAAACGATGTCTTGCTTCAGTTCAATTAAGGATTCAAGGATGAGCTGCTGAAAACTCCTCAGTAGGACGAACAGGCCATCTGGAGTTTTGTCGTACCCAACGGTCCTCACAATCAGACTTTGTATCTGCTCGTCAATGTCTTCACCTCGAGTGAGCGGCGTGGCGCGCACGTTTCTAACGGCCCAACGCTTCAAGCCCTTCGTCTGTGACGCGCCTTTTTTTGCTGGATACGACAGATTATCAAATACTAAGCGACGTCGCTTTCCTTCAAGGACATCACGTACGATTAGCTCCTGATGTTGCCAGCCGCTCGTGACTGCGGGAAGTGTTTCTACCACGGCACCATCGACAAGAATTTGGATCTCCGCTTCGCTCAAATAGTCATACTCTATGACCACATGAGAAGAGGGCAGATTGAACTGCACCTTGTCGATGTGACTCACATCTTTCTTGCGCTTGGCGGTTTTGCGTTTGCCCGGTAGATATCCGTTCACCGAATAGTCGGGTAGTTCGAGTAATTGATCCGATTTTTGCTTTGGTAGGCTTGGTGCTTCGGAGCTGGGCCAAAGGAGTAACAGGAGCAACACCAGCGCCAAGCCAAGGAGCAGCAAGTGTGAGGGTTTTTTTGAGAAGTTCTGCGGCAGCTTGGCAGTGAGAGTGCTCGTGACGGCTTTCGGAGTATCCGAATCCTCGTCTTTTTCAGCAATCCCCTCGCCTTCAATGCTTATGCGAAAGAGTTTGTCGCCAATCTTGAACTCATCACCGCTTCTCAGTTTCCGAGCATCCTTTGCGTCCTCGAGTACTTTAAAGCCCATGTGGACGGTACCTGAGCTACTGCCGAGGTCGCGAATATAGAGCCCGTCCTCTCGAGAGCTGATTTCCGCGTGAGCGCGGCTCACTCGCGGATCACTGAGCACGATGTCATTACTATCGGCGCGACCAATACGCAACGCATCTCCAGCTTGGAGATCGAACTTGAAGATGTCCCCGGCGCTCACACCTGAGAGGACCGTAATTTCCAGTTGATAGCTCATTGATTCATTCAACTAACTTTGCATCCACTGGATCAAAAGCGGAGTGAAAAGGATGATAAACGACGAAGGAAAGATGAATATTATCAGAGGCGCGAGCATTTTCATTGGGATTTTATTAACCAAGGCTTCCGCAAGCTGCCAACGTCTGGTGCGGGACATCTCACTTTGAGCCTTGAGCACCGGTCCGATACTTGCGCCGAGTTGGTCTGCTTGATTTATCGCCACGACAAAGGCGTTAATTTCAGCCATGGCGATACGGTCGGCGAAGTTCTTAAACGCCTGCTGTCGGGTTCGTCCGAGGGAAACTTCACGCGCAACGAGCTCCAGTTCATCTAACAGTGGTCCACGTCGTCCGCGTTCTACGACCACGGCAAGCGCGCTACTCAAATCAAATCCTGCATCCACGGCGAGTCGCAGGGTGTCGAGAATATCAGGAAGGTCGCGAAAAATCTGTCTACGCCGATTGGCAATCGCATCCTTGAGCCAAATATCGGGATACATAAAACCCAAGGCACCAAGTGCGAGCGTGCAGATAGGAGTGAGATCCAGTTCGGAGTCAAAAAACATACCTGCCAGGACCGCAAAAAAGATGGCAAGAACTCTGGAGGCGTCATACTCATCCGCGGTCAACCCTCCGGGTCGTCCCGCTTGCGTTAATTTCAATTCCGTTTTTTGTCTACGACTGCCAAGCGGCAGCAGAGCAATGAATTGCGCGATAAGCACAATCAGAGGAAGGAATATTTTAAAGAGTATGCTCTTGCTCTCCTTGCGAGCGGCAAGGCGCGGGTCGCTTCCGTCATCTATCGCGTTTGGGTCAGGGAATGCCAAGAGAATGACCACCATCACCACGCTTCCGAGCAGTAGGGAGAGTAACCAAGCAGGAAATGTTACCGGAAGTTCCATAGTGTCAACTGTATCGCTATACGTCGATGTCCATTAGTTTTCGTATCCAAACTTGAGCAATTATCACCATCGCGACGACTCCCGCGAAAGCATAAATACCCACTTGATGCCCAAACAGAGTTTTTACATGTTGCACATCGACGAAATAGAGGGCGATGAGCAGGGCAAACGGCATTAATCCCAAAATCAGTCCTTGAAACCGGCCTTGCGAGGTAACCGCTTTGAGCTTCCCCTCAATCCTTGCCTGTTCCCGAATGGTTTCCGCGAGATTTCCGAATATCTCCCCCAGATCCCCACCGCACTGCTTGGTGATTGCCACTCCAGAGGCCAGGATCTGCACGACCATCGAGTTTAATCGAACACCCATGTGTTCAAGTGCCTCAATAAAATCAACGCCCAATCGGTTCTCAGCGAGAAGGATGGAAAATTCTTTTGAAATAGGATTAGGGAACTCTTTGACCAACAGCTCACAAGCTTGTTGGATAGTCAGTCCCGATTTTAGTCCATTCTTTAGTAGTTCAAGTCCCTCAATAAGTTGCTCCTCAAGCAGCAACAATCGCTGCTCGCGCATTCTCCGCAACATAATTTTAGGCAGGACAAAACCAAGACCTGCTAAGAACAAGCCTACAATGGGGTCGAGCAGCAGGTAACCCAGCACAAAGCCGAACACTGCTGCGAGCAGACGAATAGAGAAAAAGGTTTGGGGTGAAAGCGATAAGCAGAGTTCACTCAGTGTCGAGTCTATCTCGCCACTTGTTTGCTTCTCTCGGACATCGCTCGCGGTTTTTCGCAACTCATCGAAAAATGTGAACGCGAGGAAGAATGCCGCAGCGAATATGCCGACATTTGCCCCAATTTCAATCAAACTGTAGTCCATTGCGCGTTCTCTCGTTATTCGTTTAGTGAAAACACTCCCGCGTTTACCGGTAAGCCTCGTTCCTGAAGCTGTCTAAAAAACTTCGGGATGTACCCTGTCGCTCGATGTTCTCCGGTGACTTTCCCGTCAGCTCCGTATCCTGATTGTCGATACAGAAATACGTCTTGAAGCTGCACAGTTCCTTCATCGTAGTCCATGCCGAGCACTTCCGATATTCCTGTTACTTTTCGCGTTCCGCAGCTGAATCGAGTCTGCTGAATAACGAGATCCACGGCAGAGCCAATTTGCTCGCGCACTGCGCGAATGGGGAGGTCTAAACCACTGGTCAGCACCATAGTTTCCAATCGCCGTACCATATCCTCTGCTGAGTTGGCGTGGCCAGTGGTCATCGAGCCATCGTGACCGGTATTCATTGCTTGCAGCATATCGAGAGCCTCGGGGCCTCGACACTCACCGACAATTATTCTATCCGGCCGCATACGGAGCGAGTTTTTGACCAAGTCCCGAATTTGGATAGCGCCCTTCCCTTCAAGGTTTGGAGGTCGGGTTTCGAATGAAATCACATGCTCTTGCGGCAAGCGTAGCTCAGCAGCATCTTCTACCGTGATTACTCGTTCGCCCGGGGGAATAAAAGCGGAGACGATATTAAGCAGGGTTGTTTTACCAGAGCCAGTTCCGCCAGAGATAACAATATTGAGGCGATTCTCAATCGCCATTTTCAGAAACTCAGCCATGCCTCGCGAGAGAGAACCGAACTCCACGAGATTATCGATGGTCAATGGATCTTTGGCGAATTTACGAATCGTGATGCATGGGCCTTGCAGCGCGAGTGGACGAATGACTGCGTTTACTCGAGAGCCGTCTTTAAGTCGCGCATCGACAATCGGGGAGCTTTCATCTACCCTTCGGCCAATGGGAGAGATAATGCGTTCAATCGTGGCGAGTACCGCGGGCTCTCCAGAATACTGCAAGTCGGTCAACTCAATCTTACCATTACGTTCGGCGTAGATTTGTGCGTAGTTGTTGACCATAACTTCGGAAACTTCATCATCTGCAAGAAGCACCTCAAGCGGCCCAAGACCCAAGGCTTCATCCAAGATCTCTTTTATCAGCGACTCGCGATGGAGTCCTTCTGGAATCTCCCAGCGCATATCGACTAAGATTTGTTCCACCACATCACGTGCTCGATGACGAAGGTCTTCATCACTGAGTGCAACAATGTCCTTCCGTCGCAAATCAAGCCGTCTGATTAGCTCCGTGTGGATATCCCGTTTTATTTTTAGTTCATCTTCGCGAAGGCCTTTACGTTTGGGTTTTGCCTCTTGCTTTGCTAAGCGAACTGCTTCGGAAGGCTTGGCTGGTTTCTTGCGAGCTGACGTTTTCTCATCCGCCACTGCCTGTAAGGAAGGGGTGAGCAAGAAATCTGAAATGATCACTCGGCGACCGGCAGGCACAGGAGTGTCAACGAGCGGTTCAACTTGCACATCTTCGACAAAGGTACCGTTTGAGCTGCCATTGTCTCGGACAAAGATCTGGGTATTTCCCCCATCTTCATCCACGGTAAAAAACGTGGCGTGTCGGCTCGAAACACGTGAATCGGTAAGGACAATATCGTTTGAGGGGTCCCTGCCTACACTGACTTCTGCCGTGTCAAACTCTTTTGAGGAGGAATCGGTCTCCCCCTCGCGCAGAGATTCTATTTTGACAATTATCGCCATTGAACTTTCTACTTCCGAGCTTTTGTTTGGTTCTGTTTACGTTGCA
>CAYGNZ010000010.1:12700-22825 GCA_964351345.1 uncultured Bdellovibrionales bacterium
TTCGAGCAAGGTGGATAACTGCTCACTGAGCTTTTCGTTATCGCTTACTGCGAGAGCTGAGTCTTTTAATTTTTTGGCAAGATTTGCCAAGGCCTCACGATCCGCCGGAGAGAGCAAGTCGCCCACACTCGCCACGGGAGGAAGTGCCAGTATCTCACTGTCGGTGGGCCCACGAAGAAGAATACTAATTGAACCGACCTGACGAGCGTAATTAAGACGAATGGCGTCTGCGGGTAGTAGTTTGAGCGTCAGTGAGTTGTAGCGCCCGCCTCGTTCTCCTGGGAGCCCGAGCTCCTGTTCAACTTGAGAGTATCGACCAGTGGATAGAATTGGAACGTTTTGCAGTAAGGTTACGGAAACCTTTTGACTGATCACGGGCATGGTAAAGGTTAAAATAATGTCAATGCGATCACCGACGACAATCGATCGAGCCAAGGAGTTTGTCTCATCCACGGGAAGGTTGATCGCTCGGTAGTTCTCGGAGTCGAGTTGTTGGGAAAGCGTTCGCCCGATTACCGATGCGGAGGTAAAGTAACTTTCCAACACATAGTCTCCCTTGAGCACATCGACAAGAAGCTCTTGGCCAACAAAATTCTCTCGGTTACTCCACTTTATCGCGGTTCGCGGAAGGAAGTTCTCTGGCACTTTCGCTCGCTCAAGCATGCCGTTTGAAATTCTCGTGCCCGCTTTCATTCGGGTCCGAGCCCTTGCGATTTCAACCGATTTCTTCGGTGTGAACTCACTTATCCGCGATTCTAGATACGTTTGGTTGCCAAACACCGCAATTACTCCTAGCAGGAGTGCAAGTAATAGTTGTTTTTTCTTATCCATTGAGAAGATACCTTGCCCTAAATCACTTTCCTAAAAATACTCTTTTGCTACCAACTCACGGCTAAGGAAAAGGCTTAGCCACGCTGTAATAAATCGGCCGAACGTAACCACGAATGGCTTCCGGCAATAATTTTGAAAAAGAAATACAAACCAGCCCGACGGCAAACAGTAATATAAGGTATTCCGATATCGCCTGCCCCTGCTCATCCTCAACGAGGCCGGGAATGCTTCTCCTCCCGACTGAGCGTTTCCTCTCTCTCAATTGAATACCTCTCATACTATTCTCCCTCTCAAGTCTCCAGCGATGCTACAAGGTCCCGCGCGATTTGGGTGCTCTGACCACGGTGACGAGTGTCTGTTTCCCTGCATGACTTCCAGAAGCTCCAGAGAACAGCAGGGTGAGTTCTTCACGAGCATTACTGAATTCTAGAAATCGCAACGGTGTTGCGCTTCCGGCGAGACTCGAGCCGAGCCCCTCGCGAACGCGCCATCCTGAGCTTAAGAGCTCGTTTTGGTAAAATTCAATATTGTCGCGAATGCTGCCAGGGTTTGAATAACTTGCCGTGTAGCTCTTCCCGTTAAACTCTTGAGAACTGAACACCGTGCCACTTGAGCCACCAGGCATCACCGGGACTCCCGGAACTGAAGCCGCTGAGTGATTCGCTGACTGCTCCATGCCAGAGATAGCAAGCACTCCTTGTAAGGAATATCCTTGCGAAATTTTTCTGGCAATTGGGGGCACCTGCCAAACGACGAGTGAGTAGCGCTTGGCGGAGTTTCTATCCTCCGCCACAGAAACTGCTCGCTTGTCAGAAACCCGATGTATTGGCTGTAATCCTCGCTGTTCCCAAAGCTGTTGTTGGACTCGAATAAACTCGCCCACTTCTCCATTTACAAAGAAGTTCACAATTTGAATTTTCTTGTTGTCGATTTTGGTATCACTTCCAAGCGAGACTACCTTTACTCCCTCGGGAAGAAACACATTATTCTCTTCTCGAACTGGCGAGAACCGCTGTTGCTCAGCAAACGCTCCGCTTGCACTCGCGGTCTGGCGGAAGCCTTGCAGGAGCCCGTAGCAAAATGAACTGATCACCACAAACAGCGAAAGGTAGATCAGGAAATATTTCTGCCGCCGAAGCGTGTCACTAGTTGAAGCTGTCATTGGGGAACTCCGGCTGGGCTTTGGGGTTATACTTTTGTTCCTCGACATAGGCATCGAAATTTCTGCGTGAGCCAGTGAGCTGATCGTCGTCAGAATTGGGTTGGTCGAGTAATTCAACGGAGCCAGGATACGCCAGTGGTCTCACGGCAGGCCATTTTGGAATGGTCGGAACAATCTGGCCAATAAATGGAATACTGCTCAGTAAGTCAAAAAGCTGATTAACTGGATTGTTGATAAGAAACGACTTCACTCCACTAATCGGTCCGTCCAAGCTTCGGGCCACCGCGGCAATCTGATCAAAACCCGGAATCGGAAAAATTTCCAAGGGTGCGGTAAACAAAGCACCTGGAGCTGAGGGAAAGAGCCATAGCCCGGCGACTCGTCGACGAAGCATTGCCTCCTCGGTTGTTTCGCCGATGCCATCTGTTTCAGTGCCCGGTAGTCTGAAATCCTCAGTACCATCGATCCGACGAGTGATATGCCAGGGCTGCGTAACGAGGAAAAAACGAGAGGTCAGTGTGGTCTCGTTTGAGAACTTCTCTCTAGCTGCTGTGAGAAAGCTCTCCCCTGCTTCGTAGCGAACTGTGCCTTTTTTGTTGGAGTCGTTGATCAGGGGATCCACTAAGTCGGATTCGTCGGCGTTGGGATCGCCAAGAAATACACCGAGGGTTGCCTTGCCGCCGAGTAAGACGTTCTCCATCACACCTTCTTGGAAAGAAGTGAAGCTACCGGCGAAGGTGGGAGGAACGGGGAAAGAGGCAACAGGGTTGAGGAACAAGGAGGTCTCGCCTACGTCTGCATGAATGAAAAACACAACAATATCGTGAATGATTTTTTCAATGTCAGCATCACGCCCCTGAGGATTGACAAGGAAGGTTTGTCCGAGTTGGCTGAAGAGAATTGTGGTGAGTGCGATGCTAGAACCCAGATAGCGCGCGTCAGTGATAAGGCGCCGCAGTTCGGTGTCACTGCTGAGCACCTGCAAGTCTATTCGTTTTTTAATGATTAGCGGAACTGCAAGTTGGCTTGCGTTTTCTACATTCTGATCAAACATTGAGTAGAATTGCGTGGCAATTTCTCGCTCAAGTATGGATTCCGCCACATCCTCGTGTGGAATACCCTGTCCGATAAGATACTCGTAATCGCGAAACATCGAGGCGATATCGATGTTATTGGCGATAAAAAGACCGAACTCACGGTTATAACTTCGGCCGCAATCCTCTTCTAGAAAACCCTTGGCCGCATGAGCTTTGCCGTACTTGCGAAACAAGTCACTCATCCCCTCACAAAAGGCTTCACCGAACTCAACAGTGGAGAGTAGATTCACCATGCCACTTTCCAAGGTTCCTTCTCGAATAGTGACCCCGTCTCCGTATTCGTAGAATTCTTCGTCAGTATTGCGAGGGGATATCCCCTCGCCGCGAGCGAGCGCACTCGCACTCTCTCGGATGCTGGCGTATGCGGTCTGCACAAAGCTGGCTTTTTGCTTCACGCGACCCCACCACTCGCCTGAGCTACGATGCCAAATAGAATCGTCGCTGGAATTTGCGCGAACCAGAAATGTGGGCGTGTTTGTGGGTGGATCGTCTGAGTCAGTAAGCGCTATCTGATCAAGCTCCATCAGGTCGCTCACACCGCCATCATCTTCTGCCCTTCTATCGGCATTACGGCTCTGAACTGACGCCGGTCGCTTGAATCGCGACTCATCTGAAAGTTCCCCAATCGCGTCATCCCCCGCATTGCTGCTGGCGGCTTGGCGTACCCAAGTCTGTTCAAAGGCGATGTATCGC
Organism: uncultured Bdellovibrionales bacterium; assembly: GCA_964351345.1. Lineage (GTDB taxonomy): Bacteria > Bdellovibrionota_C > UBA2361 > SZUA-149 > SZUA-149 > SZUA-149. The sequence continues at coordinate 16,484 of CAYGNZ010000010.1, forward strand.
GCTTCTTGTTGAGCCCAATAATCAAAATTCAATAAATTCGACAAATGGAGCATGCCCACAACGAGCGCAAAAATAATGATGAGCATCATCACGAGCTCCACCATCGCTTGCCCTGTTTGAGCTGCGGGGTGCTGTTGTGTTCTTCGAATTTGTTCAGTCAAGTTCATCGCATTAATGAGTCGGGGTAATTGGTACTCCAAGGGATGAAACAAACGGCAACACTTCTTTCAACATGTCGGGTGAATCCTCGCTATCAATTGGGGCAAGCCTTGCCGCCCAGTGCGGATTAAACAAACTGGGTTTCTCCTCAGGACGTTTCGGATTCCGTAGGTAGTAGACCTGGCTCCGTGCAATTGCCGTCAGCGGATAATTGTTTGGCTTTTCTGGACCAATTTTCAGCCCCTTGAGGCCCTTTAAATCCTTCGCGCGCTTTACGCCGACGACGGCAACGGACGGACCAGTGAGAAGATTGTCTCGATCACCACGGCTGTTGCCGAAGGGACGTCGCGTCGCATCCTCGTCGGAGTAGTGATAATGAGGGAACCCGACGTTATTGAGGTCGACAATCCAGTCATACTTCGGCACACCTTCTTCCGTCCCCTCAGAAAACACTTTGGAGATATACTCCAGCGGGTCAATTTTCCCAGAGAATGGTTCTGGCCACACTTGGTGGGACCGTATCGGCTTAGGATCAAACGCCCCATCCCAATGATCATCAACAAAGAGCGGAGGCCCAAGGAGTGGCACGGGTAGCATTGTTGAAGAGGCGGTAATGTTAAGGCTGTTGAGTCCTCCCGGTGCGATCCCCGTTGAGATAACGCAGCCGGTGCCAGAGAGCATACATTCAAGCGCACGCCCGAAATCAAAGGGTTCGACGAAAGAGAACGTTGCGTTGGCCGCATTTCCTACGTCGTTGAATTTATCGCCACTGGTGTGCCCAAATGTCGTGGGAATTATTCCGCTGATGGCGTCTGCAATAAAACCAAGAAACGGATTATCGCTGTCAAAGCCGTAGGTAAACCCAAAGAGATTCGTTTCCCGCATTCGCCGTCTCGCCATGACGGGCACGCGCTGCTGAGAGGCTTGGTTCTCCTGACCAAAACGCACCGATGAACCAAGGCTCATGTCAAAGTCAAAACCGAAACCGCCCACTCCCAGCGCATCTAAAAAGTTAGCGGTATTATACGCTCGTAACAAATCCCCTCGTCCGCTCCGATCTCGACCAGCGACAAACTTATCTACTGATGCCTCGGTCACCGCAGCAAGGAGCCTCGGGTGATCCTCGGCCTCTTCGTCCTTGCCTGCCATTCTGTCAAAAGCTTTGTTGAAGAGATTGAAAAGACCGCCGCGTGCATCGGTATCCTCGATGACCCAATCGACCGCCTTGGCCAGTTCGTCGTAACTCACCGCCTCGGCGGCAACTCCGAGAGTGGTGGTGGTCATCACCTCAGGGTCCATTTTTTCAGCGACTTTTTTGATGACTCGAAAACGGTCTGCTTGAAGAGAAGAGTAGAGAAGGCCCTGATACATGGTGAGGCCGTAGATGTTGTAGACTTCTAGAAACTGGTTCAAGTCGTTTTCGTCTTGAGCAAAAAGCTGGTTGAGAATCTTGTTGAAATCATGAAGCGGATCATGCACGGCTGCTATCAAGTCCGCGGCACTATCGACTTCGATTGAAAGCGGAATGGTGATGATGAATGCCGCAAGGACCTCGGAGAGTTTGTAGAGAAGGTCCGCGACCACAGCCAAGCCGTGGTCATTGGCATCAACCGTAGCCCAAAGCGCGGTATTGAATGCCATTGAATTATAGTTCGCGATCATTGCCCTATTGATGTACGCGCTAAGATTCATGTAGCGCGCTTCAACGACAGCGGCCGAATACGCGGATGCATCAACGGTATCTTGTAGGTGAATTTTCTCAGCGACAAGCATACCGACGTTCGCAACCGTGATCGAAACCATTGCGAGAGCGAGCACCACAATGAGGCCCAACACAAGGACCTGCCCCTCTTCGTCTGAAGGGCCCTCAGGATGCTCTCGATGCACTCGTAGCAATGCTTTACTGCTGGTTCGGGTCATAATCGCTTTGCATTCTCATGGTGTAATGAGCGGTTAAGGGAAATCGATATTCAATATCTTCTAGCTCGCCGTCTCTGCGTAAGCGGTCCGTTTTCGCGGCGAGCTGATCAATGTCTTCGCCTTCATACTCATCGTCTTTGAATTTAAAGTAGAGGTAGTACAGCATACGGTTCACAAGGGGGACGACCATTTCGTAGTGATGGATAACCTGCACGGTGATTACTGCGTTTTCGGCTTCCGCCGGATCGTCAAAGGTCATCATTGAACCCGAAAATCCCGAGCCGCTTGCGCCACTGCGATTATTTAAAATCGTGACTTCCGTAATCGGTTTATCAAAGTCGTCGAGATCGTTCTGATCGGTGGCCTTCGCCCCGAGGTAGTTCTCTGTAATACCCCTGACGTGATCTGCTCTTCCATGTCGCGGGAAAATAGAGACGAGGGAAATTCGCGCGGCCTCACGCATTTTCTCCAAGTCAGCGCTGTGAACAATTCCCGCTCGTGCTGAGTTATACGCGGCATAGCGTACCAGCGTATAGGCGTTAAGAATGAGTGCGAGTTGAATAACGCCAAGGATTAAAAATAAGAAGGTAATGATTGAAAAGAGAAATTCGACAAGCGCTTGACCAGACTCGTCGTTGCTGCCACCGGCATGGTCCTTGAGGCTGGGAATAAATCGAAGCAAACGTTTTTTCCTCCTCTTTTTTCGCTTTACCTTGCTCCGCTCTTTTTTCCCGATGCGAGAGACAAGGTACATGCCGACGACACAAACAGCGAGGCCAATAATGAGCAGCATCGTCGGACTGAGTACGAAATTCGCTTCAATCCGTGGTTCAGTGATGCCTACGCCACGACTGAGGGAGTCCGCGACCTTCCCTATATCCTCTCCTTCGGTGCCAAGTATCTTCGCATCATCGCCCGATGAGTCATCTCCTGTCGGAGAAGACTTCAGCGAGTTGCTATTCTGCTCCGCTACCTCTGAATCAGCGCTGCTGTCGTCTGAACTTCCTTCGCCGCTCTCAGCACCAGAGCCTTTCGGCCCTGACTCGGTAGCGACTTTGGTTTCTGCCGACTCATCGCTCTTGGCGGAGTCAATTTTTTTCGCTGCATGCTCTACCCCGCCACCGATGCTACCGCCGAATTGCCGGATAACAAGGATGACGAGGACCGATACCACGAGAGCAATAACAAGATACTCGGCCAGTCCCTGACCGCGTTCATCTAGATGCGTTCCGGGCGAGTCCCTAGTCGTGTCAGCCAAAACATTCTGCCCTCAAACTAGCAGGGCTTTACATCAGGGAGACTATTCGTCGTCTGATTGTAGAGTATCAACTGCCTCGGTGGCGTTACCGAACTGGTTAAACACACTCTTTCCAAACAACTTGATCGCGACGAGTACAATGATTGCAACGAGAATTACAATAATAATGTACTCTGCCATTCCCTGACCGCTTTCGTCGTTACTCAGGCTTCTTCTGCGTGCAAGGGCTGATAAATTCATCATCTTCGTTCTTTTCCTCAAAAATAAATAAGTCGGATTATCCCTAGTACTAAGCGAGATAGCTGTGTTTAATCTCACAAAAATAGACGTTTGCTAAAATAATCGCAATGATACCAGGGTTTAAACCAGGTCTCGCATTCTAACTGCCTCAATTCACTCAATATGCTCATAGACTTTCGCTCAGCCAAGGAGAATTTGGGTTCCCTACTCTTTAGGTGCTCAAAGTAATTCACGCCGAGTCTGACGCTTGCTCGAAGTTGTTTTCAAGAGCGATTGATCTATTCTCCGAACATGATGAAGAGACCAGAGATTTTAAAACTAGATCACGTCGCCATTCATGTGAATGACCTCGAGCAAGCCTGCCAATTCTACGAAGAGATTCTGGGATGGACTCCCTCAGAGGCAGCAGCGGAAGTACGAGAGCGCGGCATTGTTTGGTATGACCTCCCCGACCAACGACAAGTGCATCTGTTTAGAACAGACGATCCACTTCCGATTAATCGCGCACATTTTGCTCTTCTTGTGAACGAAGTCTCCGCATGGAGAGAGTATCTGCTGAAGTCTGGAGTAGAGATTGTTGAGCCGTCGGTGACGCTCTACAATGCTGAACGTTTCTTTGTTCGCGACCCTTCGGGCAACCTTGTCGAGTTTGTAAAGTGGGGATAACTCCCCTTCATTTGAACAGATCACGTCATTTTCAACTCAGCGCGTTCTTTGCTTAGCCCGGCTTCACTTGGTTCACTAAATCTTTAACGATGACGTTGTTCAACTTGTCCTTGTCGGAGGCTCCGTGAATTGCTCAATGTTTCCCGATTAGTAGATTCGACTCTCTAAAACTACGCAGTGCAAACTATCGGAGAGAGCTGCTGGAGGGAGAGAAAATTAAAGAATTTAGCCTATTTAACCGACTTTAATCGATACTCTCGGAGATTTTTAGGAAGCGTGGAAGTTGCTTGTCCAAAGCTCTTTGCTCTCTTCGAAACGGAATTCAAAGTTGTGTTGTAGTGAGCAGTATTACAATAAATTCTAATGTCTCCGCCCTGAACACTCAGCGGCGTTTAGCGCATACCACCTCGCGCCTACGAGACTCTTTTAGCCGGCTCTCTTCAGGACTTCGTATTAATAAAGCCTCTGATGATGCGGCCGGTCTTGCGATAGCTACCGAACTCTCGGTTGAGCGACAGCTCTATTCCCAAGCGGTGAGAAACGTTAATGACGGCGTGTCCCTACTCAGTATCGCAGACGGTGCGCTGAACGAACTCAGTTCTATCACGATCCGGCTTACCGAGCTTGCGGAACAAGCCGCAAACGGTGCCTTAAGTCTCTCGCAGCGAACTGCGCTTTACCAGGAAGCTCAAGCGCTTCGAGATGAGTTTTTTCGAATTTCGCGAACCACGGAGTTTAATGAGGTAAATCTTTTCGATGGAAACTTTGAAGATCTCCGACTGCAAGTCGGAAGTGTGAGAGAGTCAGGAATTGTTTCTAATTTGGGTGGAGCAGTCGGGACCGGTGAATTTCAGACTGCGACGGCAGTTGGTGGCACGACAGGGTCGTCCAGGGGTATCGCCACTGGCGACTTAAATGGAGACGGATATTTCGACGCTGTTTCTGCAAACAGTGATGGAAGTGTCGATATTTTCCTTGGGGAAAGCGGCAATACGTTTTCCTTTACACAAAATCAATCGATTCACTCCAGCTCTTCCACCAGCGCTGAGCTTGTGGATGTCAACAATGACGGGACGCTGGATCTGGTGACGGGAGGAGTCACTTCTGGCAACGGAACTGTTGCCGTTTCGCTCGGTGATGGTCAGGGAGGTTTTTCGGCGACGCTTGAGTATACGGCGACTACCTCCGCAATCCGCGGAGTCAGCGTCGGCGACGTCGACGGCGATGGGGCGGTGGATATTGTTGCAGGAGGGACGAGCGGTGCGAATGGTGTGACGCGAGTGCTCCTTAACAATGGGGATGGAACCTTCCGTGTCGCCGATTCCTACACTGGAGTCGCGGAAGGTTTTAATGCGGTCACGTTAGAAGATTTGGACAACGACGGTGATCTGGATTTGCTTGCAGGAGGTTTCGATTCCTCCCTTGTTGGTGTGCTCTCAGTGCGCCTCAATGACGGAAGTGGCACGTTTGGTTCCGCAGTCTCTATTGCAACCGAGCCAAGGACGACATACGCCATTACGACCGGTGATTTTAACGGCGATGGGATTTTTGACATTATCACTGGAGGCTACGACGGCCTCGATTCGTTTGCGACAATTATGATTGGCGATGGCAGCGGCACATTTAGCGTTTCTGAGACACTCAGTCTCGATGGATTTGCTGCGTATGGGGTTGAGCTCGTTGATCTCAACGGAGATCAAGCGCTTGATCTTGTTACTACCTCCAATGCGGGATTGAATGAAGTGTTTTTGGGTGATGGTGCAGGGAGTTTTACCGCGTCCTTCTCGATTGATAACCCCGGCCTTAGTCGAGGATTGGCGATTGTTGATATCAATGGAGATGGTGTCCCCGACATACTCAATTCCGGATCAAATGGTGGGGCAGCTACGTTGACCTTCAATCTTGCAGAAACAGTAAGTGGAGTATCGCCCTTGGCCGAATTCTCCTTAACAACCCTGGCCGGGGCTCGTCAGGCACTCCCGCAGTTTGCCAAACGACTCGATACTCTCGCAGCGCAGCGGGGGCAAATCGGAGCTTTTGAGTCTCGCCTAAATACCGCCGTGGGAGTTGCTCGTGTCGCACGGGAGAATTTTAGAGCG
>CAYGNZ010000011.1:0-311 GCA_964351345.1 uncultured Bdellovibrionales bacterium
TACTTGAGTGATGAGATGAACGAGCAAAATGACGCTAGTAACTGAAGGTATTTCCGCCTTAGATAGTGAGAAAACGAGGCTCCAGGCACCTTCATATGCCCCAAATCCCATTAGTCCAGAGACGGGGAGACTGGCCGAAGCCTCAGCGGCAAGAAAAGCCAAGGTGCTCAATACGGGGTCTAAATCCGAGGCCTGAATTCCTAAGGGGAGAAGCACGCTGAGTAGCAATACATAGTCCGAAATGTATTTCGCGAGACGTAAAGCGAGGGTCATCAACAATGGAAACAAGCGCTAAATTGGGTATAAAATGC
>CAYGNZ010000011.1:321-14376 GCA_964351345.1 uncultured Bdellovibrionales bacterium
ATCCCACGTTCTCTCACGGCGACTATGTCTGCTGTGATGCGTTGAGCAAACGCAAGCAGCTTTTCGCGTAGGCTGCTTGAGGCAAAAGGTTGGCTAAGTCGCTCTAACGCTTTTGTGCCGTACCGTGCGAGAAGGTCGAGTCGGATCACGCTTGCAACGATAAGCAACAAAAAAACAGTCACGGCAATGAGAACACCACTTGAAACATCACTAAAGTCTAGAAGCGTCTGCATGCCTGAGTAAAACGGGGAGAGAAGTCCCAGAAATAGCAGGAGCAACACCAGCACCGCGATATCAAAGGCGAAGCAAATACCGAAAACGCTTACGGCGTGACTTATTGTAATTCCGTATCTGCGAAGCACGTAGAAGTAACTAAGCTCCCCCAAACGCGCAGGAAGAAAATCAACTAAGGCGTTACGAATGCTGGTGACAATTAGCAAGGACGGAAAGGTGACTTTCTCAAGCTGTGCTGAGCTAATTTCTGCATCGCATGCAGTGCGAAGGACGACAAAGTATCGTAGCGCTCGGACAACAAGCGCGAAGATAGAAATTGCAAGGTAACAAATGACTCCGTCCCGATTGACGTTTTGCAGCATGTCAAAAAACGAATCAAGACTCTCCGTGCGAAACACCGCGATAAGCAGCAAGGCGGTGAGCAGAAAAGAGCCGAGGAATTTTATCGAGTTTGACAGGAGTTTGCTCATCAAAGTTTCGTGCTACGGTCTAACAAGTGTATGCTGTTGTATCTGCGGGTGCGCATGCGATTAGGTAACAATAGACTGTTGAAGGGGCATAAGGAAATTGTATCGAACAAAGGAAAATGTGCCTCAGAGAGCGATAATGAAAGAAGGTAAAATAACGAAAATCTTGCGGGCAATTCTCCCTCTGATTCTTTTTCTCGGAATACTCAGTCCATCCTCAGCGACGGCAGAGGAAAACCCCCAAGCCTCCTCACCCTTAGAGAAAAACCCCATCGTTGCGGAAGTAAACAGCGAGAAAATTCATCGAGACACTCTCGAGAGAGAGCTTCGGCGTCATCTGAAAGGAAAGCTCGCCGTATTTGGCGAAGCCGAGCAGCATCAGCTTAAAAAAAAGATGCTGGGTATGATGGTTACCCGAAGACTATTACTGCAAGAGGCGAAAGCAAAAAAAGTGCTACCGGGAGAAAAAGAGGTTGATGATTTTTTCAATGAACTAAAAGCGAGCTTCCCTAGTGTCGCGGACTTTGAAAAACAACTGGCACAATTCGGTCTCACCGAGGCGGAGTTTAAACAAGGTCTTGCTGAGGACCTTGCGATTCAATACTACCTAGAGCGGGTTGCGCTAAAAGACCTTTCAGTGAGCGATGCCGAGGTAAAAAAGGAATACCAAAATTCTCCTGACAAATATCGCATGCCTGAGGAAGTCAAAGTCCGTCACATCTTGATTCGCCTTAAAGAAGACGCCTCGGCTGATGAGGAGCAGGCAGCACGAAAAAAAGCAGAAGAAGTTCATCAACTCGCTTTACAAGAGGCTGCGGATTTCGCCTCTCTGGCTCGCAATCATTCTGAAGCCTTAAATAAGGGGAAGGGTGGAGCGCTAGATTTTTTTACTGCGGAGCAAATGGACCCCGCGTTTAGTGACGCTGCATTTAAGCTGCATGTCGGTGAGGTGAGCGAAGTCGTAAAAACTCCCTACGGTTTTCACGTCATTAAGCTAGAACAAAAACGCGGTGGAGAGCTCCCTCCGTTTGAAGCGGTAGAGAAAAGTATACACAAGAAGTTACTCACCGCGATTCAGCAGGAAACGCTTGCGAAACACGTGCTTGAACTGCGAGAGAAAAGCAAAGTAATCGTTTATTTTCAGTAAGCCCCCTTGCATTGCTTTCTCTAGGTTCGCTAAACTCCCTCTGTTGAGTTCGACTTCAACCCAACTTCCTTCTCTTACTGGCTTTCATATGCCTTCGTGCGGAGCCTATTCGCGCTATCTATTTGTAGAAGAAGTTGGAGAACGACAAAGCGTCAATGAATCGAATCCTAGGCTACCATCAGCGCACTACGAGAAAGGAATTCAATTGGGATGAATGCTCAGTTACAGGAAACAGAACCAGCCGTCGCGCAGAGGATTCCTCCGGCAGTAAAAGAATATTTTGCTGAGCTAATCAATAAAACAGGTGGAGACGTTCGCTCAGATGTCTACCACCGCACCCTCTACAGTACCGACGCGAGCATCTATCAAATCTTCCCTTTCGGCGTGGTGTTCCCACGAAACGTAGAAGAGCTACACGCATCAGTCGAACTCGCTGCGAAACATAAAGTGCCGCTTCTTGCTCGCGCAGGAGGGAGCAGTCTGGCAGGGCAGGCAGTGAACCAAGCGGTGGTGCTTGACCTTTGCCGCTACATGGATGGAATTCTTGAAATCAACAAAGAAGAGAAAACCGTGCGTGTGCAACCCGGCGTCGTTCTCGATCGCCTCAATGCAGAGCTTGCCAAGCACGGCCTGTTATTCGGCCCTGATCCTGCAAGTAGTAATCGTGCGGCGATGGGCGGCATCGTCGCGAATAACTCCACCGGCAGTCATTCAATCTTATACGGCATGACTGTTGAGCATGTGCGCTCAATGGAAGTGTTTTTAAGTGATGGTACGGCAGCAAGTTTTTCTCCACTCAGCCTTGATCAAGCCAAGCAAAAAGCGGGGCAGTCAGGACTGGAAGCTGGAATTTATCGAGAAATGCTTCGCCTTGCTCAGGATGAGTCGAGCAGAAAAATCATTCAAAATTCAACGCCAAAGCATTGGAGAAGAGCGGGGGGCTACAATCTTGATCGCCTAGTGTTTGATGATATTCCGTTTCGGGAAACGCCAGATACCCGATTCAACCTTTCGAACCTGGTGTGTGGTTCAGAAGGGACTCTTGCTTTAATGAGCGAGATAACGCTTGGTGTTTCTCCTAAGCCGAAGATGACAGCGCTCGGGATTGTGCATTGCAACAGTACCTACGAAGCTCTTTCAGCAGTTCCCGCTATCCTTGAAACTTCTCCCTCTGCCGTAGAGTTACTCGATAACTCTAGTATCGTGCTTTGTCGTCAGGCACCTGAATACGCAAAAATGCTTGAAACCTTCATTGAGGGCACGCCCAACTGTTTGCTGATAACCGAATACTACGGAGAGAGCGAGGCGGAGCTAACAAGCAAAGTGCAGGCACTCGCAGCACACCTGAAGTCGCAAAACGTACCTCACACTACCGTGCTCCCTGCAATTTCGCCTTTACAGCAGCGCAATGTTTGGGCGGTGAGAAAAGCAGGTCTTGGTTTGCTGATGAGCACACGGGGTGATGATAAAGCGATTGCTTTTATCGAAGACGCGGCAGTTCCCGTGAATCATCTTGCTGATTACGTCACGAAGGTAGAGCAGTTCTGCCAAGACATCGGCACCCGGGTTTCCTACTACGCGCATGCCTCAGCCGGCTGTATTCATATACGCCCACTGTTGAATGCGAAGGATGCCGGAGATGTAGGGAAACTGCGGGATATAAGTGAGTTTTCTCTGGACCTGCTCAGTCAATATGACGGAGTTCTCTCAAGTGAGCACGGTGATGGACGTTCAAGAAGCTGGCTCAATGAACGATTCTTCGGCCCAGAAATGTATGGTTTGTTTAAACAAGTAAAACAGACCTTCGATCCCAACAACCTACTCAATCCCGGCAATGTGGTTGATGCCCAAGGGATTGACGAGAATCTTCGCTTCGGTCCGACGTACCACACGCAGGACGAGCAGGAGCATATCGATTTTAGCAGCGACCATGGTTTTGCCCGCGCAATTGAGATGTGTAACGGAGCTGCTATTTGTCGCAAAGTTGATTCCGGCACCATGTGCCCCAGTTTCATGGTGACCAAGGAGGAAGAGCACAGTACTCGAGGTCGGGCCAATCTTCTTCGTGCGGCCTTGTCGGGGAAACTACCTCACGAAGAGTTCAGCAGTAAGCGAATGTATGAGGCGATGGACCTTTGCATTGAATGCAAGGCCTGTAAGTCTGAATGTCCCTCTTCAGTGGACATGGCCAAGATTAAGTTTGAGTTCCTTGCTCGATACTACAAGGTACACGGAGCACCACTTCGCTCTCGCGTGATGGCCGATATCGCCCGAGCAAGCCGCTTGAGTTCTGGGCCGCAAGCACCCGTAATCAACTGGGTGATGAGGAACAAAATCTTCCGCACGTTGCTCGATACTTTTTTTGGTATCAGTGCAAAACGCACACTTCCAGTGTTTGCTCGAGTGCCATTTACCACTTGGTTTAAAAAACGAGGGAAGAAATCCGGCACGCGAGGACAGGTGGTCTTGTTCAACGATACGTTTAACACCTACAACTATCCTCATGTCAGCATTGCGGCGGTTGAGGTGCTTGAGGCCTGCGGTTTCGAGGTCGTGCTTCCGGGACATAAATGTTGTGGTCGTCCGCTGATTTCTAAAGGATTTGTCGATCAGGCTCGTGCTGCGGCACAAGATACGGTTGAGAAGCTTGCCCCGTTTGCTGCACAGGGCATTCCGATTGTCGGCTTAGAGCCGAGCTGTTTATTGACGCTTCGTGATGAGAATTTAGTGTTACTTCCTGAGAGTGAAGATGCCAAGCGTATTGCTCAGCATGCATTTACCTTTGAAGAGTTTATCGCAAAGCTTCAAACTGAGAATCAACTCGATATCGATTTAGTTGATGGGGAACTCAAGACCTTGCTCCATGGTCATTGCCATCAGAAAGCTCTCTCGGGCACCAAGCACAGCCATGCGATGCTTGGAGCACTTTCTTGTTCAGTCGAGGAGGTTGATTCAGGTTGTTGCGGAATGGCAGGTTCTTTTGGTTACGAAAAAGAACACTACGACGTTTCAATTCAGATGGGCGAAAGAAGACTTCTACCTGCGGTGCGCTCTGCGGAAGATGATACGGTGATCGTTGCAGCAGGTGTAAGTTGTCGGCAGCAAATCAAGCATGGTACCGGAAAGCGAGCGCTGCATCCTGCCGAACTGATGTCGCAGCGACTGCGTAGCGAGTAGGCAGTAGTACGCAAGAGACTTAGGACACAACCTTTGCCGGAATGCCAACGACGGTCGCTCCCGCGGGCACGTCATCTTTTACGAGCGCATGCGCGCCCACAATCGCTCCATCTCCGATACTGACTCCATCAAGGATAGTTGCCCGAGCGCCAATCCAGCAGCGTTTTCCGATGCGCACCCCGCCTTGCTTTTCCATCTCTCCATCAACGAGGAGGTTTCCTTCCGCATCCCGTTGGTGATTTCCTGGGCCGATGTAGGCATAGGCAGCAATCAGTGTGCTCTCGCCGATGCTGATCCCGCTTTCTGTGGCAATTCTGCAGTGCGAGCTAATATTACAACCGCTCTGAAGTTCGATTGCTGCACCTTTTGCAGCGAGGATGCTCTCGCGTCCGATGAAGACGTTATCCGCGATCGAAATTTGAGCCGAAGACTGCTCCGTGGGGTTTTGTCGAATATCGAGCACGGCGTAATCATCAATCAATACGCCATCTCCCATAGAGATAGCGCCGACTTGCCGAAAGGTGACGCTGCGTCCAACACGAAGCCCTTTGCCGCAGCGTTTCAGCAGTAGTGGCAAAAGCAAGGCGCGACTACCATAGCCAAGCAAACCCGGCAGTGCGGAGAATAACAGTGTATAGATTTCAAAAAGGAAAAAACTCAGCCAGGAAGCCTCCGCTCCCGCCGAAAGTTCCTTATAGACCGTGAAAGGATTTTTCGAGGAACGGAAACGCGACTGCTGCGGCGTCAGAGTGGCCGAACCTTGCTCGATGCTAGAAAATGTTGTCTTATCAGCAGTCATTTTATTGATAATTTCTAGCATAGACTTGCTCGGAATGATAATTCCAAGCAAGTGCAAGATTGCCCAATTGTCTAAGGCGCAACGTAAATTCAGGACACTAGGTGTGCAAGAGGTAAACTCCGAGAAATGACCAAGTTAGCTCTCAAAGGTCGCTCTCGCCTTCACGAGCGCTACACGTGGCCAACAGAGCCCGAACGAGAGCCTCCCCGTGCCCTTAAGACGCTTGCGCGTAGACCTCTGTCATCGTTGCGGTAGCTGTGTCGGAATTTGTCCCACAAAAGTGCTGGGAAGAGACGAGAACGAGTTTCCCTTTGTCGAGAACTTGGATGCTTGTACTGATTGCGATCTTTGCGTGAAGGTTTGTCCAGGCGATGAATTCAATGTGGCAAGTGTCGCAGCGAAGCAGTTTGGCCATGTGCCTGATTACGGTGACATGCATGGACACTTTGAGAATGCGTATCTAAGTTTCGCCAAAGATCCCGAGCTACGAAAGAACTCGACAAGTGGGGGATTAATTACTGGTCTCCTCCTCCATCTCTTAGAATCAGGAAAAATTGATGGTGCAGTCGTTGTCGCCTCCGATGATGACGAAAAGTGGAAAGGTAAACCGATTATCGCCAGAACTCGGGAAGAGTTGCTGAGTTCCACGAAATCAAAATACGCGATTTCTCCTACAAACGCAGTGTTCGAAGAGATTCGACTGACTCCCGGCCGCTACGCGGTCGTGGGCTTGCCCTGTCAGATTCATGGGTTTCATAAAGCGGCTGAATTAGACAAACGCATTCGAGAGCGAGTGGTGCTGACCATTGGTCTGTTTTGTCATGCGGCAGTGGAGCATGAGCCGATGCAGGAAATTTGGTCCAAGATTGTGAAAGACGAAGAGCACACCGGAAAAGTCGCCCGTTTCATTTCAAGAGTTGGTAAGCACCCCGGAACTCCCTACGTTGAGTTCGAAAACGGCGACATGCGGCCAGTATATTTTCCAGAGAAGCGTGGCTATCGCCCAAGTTCAATGGAGATAATCAATATTCTTTACAGACTCTACACACCACCACGGTGTTTAACCTGCTATGACTCCACTTCAGAGTTTGCAGATATCGCAGTTGGTGATCCTTGGCTTCCTCCCCCAGCAGACGATATCGATTTCTATGAGGGCTATAGCTTCGCACTTTCACGTACAGCTGCGGGAGAGAAAGCACTGTCTGCTGCTCTCGCGGCGGATACCATAGAACTTCGTCGTCTTGATCCTGATATTGCTCGGACCTCAAACACCATGATGGGAGTTGAAAAGCGGTGGCGAGCATTTCGCGTGATAGAAACGCATCGTCGACAGGGAAAAGCCATACCAAATTATCATTTTGAAACTCCAAGTGCATCCGGCAAACACCTTTTGCTCACTGAAGCAAACATGCTGACCCACATGTTTTGCTTTTTAAAGAAAGGTCGACTGCAACTTCTTCGCCTCACGTTCTCTGATTTTGGCTACGCCTTGCTTTGGCTCAATCACAAACGCCGAATGTTTCGAAATTGGAGGAAGGGAGTAGTTGCGCGGTTTAAACGCCGGATTCATGGAGAAGCGCACGTCCACGATGTGCCGCGGACTGCGCAGACAGAAAATGAGCGGCGTGATGTCTCTGGAAATTCACGATAAAAAATTGGAACTCTGCCCTCCCCCTTCTATCTCTGAAGCGGTGCCTCCTACGGCTCGGGTGCTTGAGGCACTTTTAGCGGAACGCGGGGAGCAAGTTGATCTCTTGTTTTCGCTGGGATGTGTTTACTTGCGACGAGGTGACTCCTCGGCAGGTATTGGAGCATTTACTCGGGCATTGAAGTTGGATTCTGAGAATGCCGCACTTCTTTGCAATCTTGCCGTTGGCTATATGCAAGAGAAGCGTTGGGACGAAGCAAGCGCTGCGCTTAAGCGAGCAATACTTCTTAGTCCCGAGTTAGAGCTCGCCTTTTTCCATCTCGCTACTACTGAGCTTGCGCGAGAGGATGTGGCTGCCGCAAGAGCGGCCTACGAATCAGCGATCGCGGTGGAAGGCTCAAGCGAGCGCCCTTGCTATCTCCTTGCTGAGCTTTTGCAAGAGCAGGGAATCAAAGATGAGGCGCGAAGCTGGTATGAGGAAGCCTTTCGTCGGGGAGAGCGTTGCCCCTCATTGATAAATCGCCTTGGTGCATTTGCCTTTGATGACGGCTTACGTCGCTATGAGGCTGGTGAATTTCAAGAGGCGATGCGAATTTGGGGTGCCGCCTATCGTGACTACGAACGAGCGTTTGTTGCGAATCAAGACGTATCGAGCCGCTTGAACGCGCTCGTGAGAATCTACAATGAGGAAAATCAGCTCGAACAGTTTCGCGAAACAATGCGTGTTGCGGAGATCAAAAAATCGATGGAGCAGAGTTATCAATTTGCTCTGCGAATTTTCTTTTCGCTCGGACGTATGCCAGAGCTGTATGTAGAGCAAGAGAACATTGCTGAAGAGTTTTCACGCTGGGAACGAGAAATCGAGAAAGCCGAAGATGCAATCATCCCCTTCGCTCACTATCGTATCGGGATTTTGCATATCTATTGCGGAGCGTTTGAGGAGGCAATTGAGAAGCTCTCTTTCGCGCGTGACCACGTACCGCCTAGTAAACACCGTCCATTACGAATCGAGCCGACGTTGCGATTTGTCAAAGATTTTTTAGGTAAAGACGACGAAGAACTCGCGGCGGGTCGGGAATATTCCAAAGCCGAGTGGGAGGCGTCGGGCTTTGGTGATCCATTTCAGCATCAAGCCTGGAGTAGCACAGGGATTAGTCCGCGCGATGCCTTGAGCTGGAAAGAGGCAGGATTTAGTCCGAAGGCGGCTGCACGTTGGCACGGCAGTGACCTAGAACCAAGTGTTGCACGAGCGTGGAGCGATGCTGGCTTTAGTGACGCAGATAAAGTGCGACGTTGGATGCGCGGAGGTTTTGATATTGCCTCAGCGCAACTCTGGCAGGTTCTCTTCGATCATCGCCTCGAATTGGCAGTGCAGTGCAGACAGGCAGGTTTTAGCTCGCCGGAGGAGGCATCAAGCTGGCTTGAGATCTTTACCTTTCCCTGGGAAGCGGAGGCCTGGAAAGTGCAGGGGTTTACCCCTGAGCAGGCGCAAAAGTATCTCTTAGAAGGCATTAAAGACCCGTTCATCGCCAAACAAACCCGCGAGCTTGCCGCTGAAGAAGAAAACTAAGTAGCGGAAATAAAAGTATTTTCGGCAAGAACCACTGAAAACGCCATCAATCGCCTGTCATCAGTAGTCTTTTGAGGCGCGCTATTTCAGCGGCAAACGTATTGACTTCGCATTGCCGAGATATATGATGCAGGTATGTCTAGGGTGCTTGTAATCGATGATTCATCACATGTCCGGCAGTTCCTTGGCGATGTGCTCTCTGACGCGGGGTACGAGGTAGACCACGCAGAAAACGGCGAGCAAGGCCTTACGCTGTTTCGGACCTCAACTCATGACTGCATTCTTCTTGACGTGCTCATGCCTGATCTCGATGGATTCGAGGTGCTTCAAAAAATTCGCGAGACCGCAGATACTCTACCCGTGCTGATTATGACGGGTGATGATCCTGGTTGGGCGAGGCGAACATGCGAATCCTACGGCGCAACAGGCTTCCTTAGTAAAACCCTTCGAGCAGAGAAGCTATTAGAAGCGATTGAAGACGTGATTCTAGACTCTCAAAGCTAATAGAAACGCTTTTACAAAAGTCCGTGACTTTGAAGTCGGGCAAGCGTTGCATCAAGAAGCATTTCCTCACTTGAGTTTTCTTCCTGCACAATCTTTGTAAACTCACTTTTCTCTTTTAACTCTTGCAATAGTAAGGCGTTTGTTCGACTACCATCGAGCAGCGACACAAGTAGGCGTTCCATATCGCTGAGTGCAACTGGCTCATTGAATACATTTGTTACTAAGCCACCCGTCTCAACCTCAGCCCGAACTAGTTTACTCACCATCGGCTGACTCATGTCACTTTCCTCAGACGTTACAGAGTCGAGGTAGGCAAGTGAGAGGAGACCTGCGAGGTAGCAGCGTAAAAACACGCCCTGAAGCTCACTCTTGATCTCTGCGGTTTCGGGTTTTCCGGTCGTAGCGAGTGCGACAGAAAACACCTCCTGAAAGCCCACATATCGGCTTTTTTGCTCCGCTAACATTGAAAACGCGGCCTTGGAAAGAGAGTCCTTTAACACGATCTTTCCGCCCCCTGGGGAAACAAAGGCTACCTCAACTCCTTCCTCAAGATTGATATCTCCCTCCACGGTCGCGCGTAGCGAGGAACGTAATGAGAGTTCTTCAATACGCTCGGCATTCAGTTGCAGAGAAAGAGCTGCTTCTTTCTGCACAAGGAGAGAACGCTTAAACATCGTCCGACGCATAAAATCGGTATACTGCTCTTTTAAGAGTCGGCCACCTGGCACGCTTTTAAGTACCTGTTGGCTTAGTTCTGGAAGCTCTTGGGGGAAGAGCTTTGGTATTTCAGCGTCGCAGAGATACTGTAAACCAGCGTCTTGGAAATTTTTTAGTATTTCAGAAAAGTAAAACGGTTGATTTACCTCGGAAAGGAAATCGTGAAACAGATACCAATCGGGCATTTGCGAGATGACTCCCAATTCCTTGGCAAACTCCGGCCCGTAAGGATTGTTTCCTTCAAGGCTTTTCAGGAACACTTGCAAAAATTGCCGTGCCGCTTTTATCTTTGTTGGAGAATCAGCGAAGTTCGATGCATGAAAAAGCATCATGCCCCGAATGGTCTCGCGAACATGCCACCCAGGATAAGAATTGTAGCTCACATACGCTACTCCGTGCGGGTTGAGATGACTGCGAAATACTTCCAGGATCTTTTCTCGCACAGGCAGAGGAACCCAAGAGTAAATTCCGTGACAAATGATGTAATCGAATGTTCCGATTGAGCTATCAATGTCGAGAATATCGAGTTGGCGTAGTTCCACATTCTCAAGCTGAACTTTTGCTAACAGTTTATTCCCCTGCTCTATTTGAACCGCGGAGAGATCAATTCCGAGAAACTGAGCCTGAGGATATGCAGTCGCGAGACCGAAGATGTTGTGTCCATTAGCACAGCCAACTTCGAGCACTCGAGCAGAGCTAGCTGAAGCTGCAGGCAGACCAAACATGCGCGCGGCTGCTGCGATGGTCGCAGGGTTGGTGCGAGCGATCGCTTGGCTTTCGTAGGGAATTTCGTCGTACGCGAAGGGTTTTTGAGCGTCCATAAGCCCCAGTGGTAAGTGAAAAAACGTCTAGATTTAGGATGCTCGCTTTAGCGTAAAGAAGCGTATAATTATGTTGAGTGCAGTAGCCTTGTTCAAAGCTACGATTTTTCCAGGGCTGCAAGGTGCAGCTCGAAAGAAATCTTAGGCAAAGCAGCGCCTTAAAGGAGTGTAAGTGTTCTACATCACTCAAATTGACGGAGACTCCATCCCCTACGATTCATCGACGTTTCGCGCTTGGCGAGCCCAGATTGCAGACGCACAAGATGCGCAGCAAACACAGGACTCCCGAGCGAACGCAGAGCGATCCTCCTCTGCTACTGCAAGCAACACTCAGACTAGCGCGGCTCCATCGGAGCTTAATAGTCAGGCAGTTGGGCTTGCCGGAGCCTCCGTTGCTCCAAGAGATTCTTCACCTGAGGAGGGTGCGAAGGGAGATTTAGCAGCCATTAATGCTCGTTCAGACGTTGCGGCAATAGTCGAACTAGCAAACGTAGCAGCAAAGGGAAGTGAAGATAAGGAAACTCCCGACGAAACGCCTACGTTCAGTAAAAAACGCAAGCTCAAAAACGCCTCGCTCATTACTGCCGAGGAAATAATGAATAGTAATCCCGTCACCGTATCGGCCAGTGCATCTATCAGCGAACTTGAGCGCCTGTTTGAGAGTTCATCTCTTCGTCATGTTCCGGTTCTGACTGAATCCGGTTTACTCACGGGGATCGTCTCGGCTCGTGATTTTTATCGAAAATTACTCAGTGAGCAGCAGAGCGCTACGCCAGGCCCTGCTGAATTAAAATTTGTGTATCAGATAATGCGGAGCAATATATTGAGCGCTCGACCGGAGGCAAGTCTGCGAGATATTGCTCGAGTGCTTTTCAAAGAGCGCATTGGCGCACTTCCCGTGGTTACTCCGACACAATCTTTGTTGGGGTTGATTACGAGAAGAGAAATACTACGGACCGTTGTTGATAACTGGCCACTTGATCTTTGGCAGGATCAGTAAATTCGCTCGACAACCCCGTTCGAAGATAGTTGGTCAATACACGTCTAAGTGATACTCTTGACGTCTGAACTTTTGAGACGAGGAAAGTTATGAAGAAAATACTAAGCGTGGTTTGTGGGCTCACTCTGCTATTTGGGGCATGTGCGAACAACGAGGCTCCAGGGGTTGAGGATAAGGCCGAGCCAGAAGTGGCGAAGAGCGCAGCAGACTCGCTGGTAGATAAATCCTCTGAAGAGGTAGCTTCTGGAACTGAGACCGAAGACTCAGCGGAGCTAATCGAGAACGATGCGATGAAAAAGCGTCTTGCGAAGCGACGTGCTCAAAATCACCTTGCGCTCAAGCAGGTCTCTTGGGGAGAGCCAGAGTCAATCACGGAAGATGAGGAAAGTTTCTATGTGCATTACGAGACTCCCAAACGTGAACTACGTTTGATCGGACAGCGAACGCTTATCGTCGACAAGGAATCAGGACTGGTAACCTACCAAAAACGACGATAAAAGCAGCTTCACACGAGTACATTCAGGAAGTTTAAGAAAAGCATGCAATCAGTCGACCTATCTAAGGGCAGGAAATTCCTTGCCATAATCGATAGGTTGCCTTGTGAAACGTGTACTACTCATATCCCTCGCTGCGCTTGCACTCCCCGTGCTGACGCTTCAAAAAAGTGGAGTTAATCTCCTGCAAGAGGCCAGTGATCTTAGTTATGCGCTGATGAGGTCCTACATTATTGCGCCTGCCATTGGAAAATATACCGAACGTGGACTTGTCGCATACGGACCGCGTCTCAATGATCGTCAAAATCACTATTACCGAATAAAAAAATATACAGTTGAAAACGGTAAGATAATTCCTTTCCAGGAGCAAAAAGCCAAACCACTTGATGATCAGCCGACGGAACTTCTCACTGATGTCCCTGAGTTTGATGAACCCGAGAAATTTGTTCAGGAGCCTGAGGAATTCGTATATGAAGATGAGGGCTTGGGTGCGGTGCCAGAAATCGGCGAGATTGACCTTGAAGATCTCGAAGAAGAAAAGAAGAAAGAGAAGGGCCCCAGTGGTGTAGAGTTCGGTGGATTTAATCTCTAAGCATTAAAGAGCTAGGGATTAAGGCGTTGTATGATCCAAGTACCATTCTCTTGGCGAAGGTACTGAAAACGATCATGAAGTCGGTAGTCACCTAGCTGCCAAAACTCAAAACGACTCGGTTTAAGCCGGTATCCATTCCAGTGAGGCGGGCGAGGGACATTTTCGTCTGAATACTGTTTATCTAACTCTTCCACTCGTTTCATCAAAGCCCCTCGACTCTCCAGAGGAGCGCTCTGCTCCGATGCCCAGGCGCCGATTCGAGATCCCTTTGGTCGAGTTTGAAAATACGCATCAGACTCTTCAGCAGGTAGTATTTCGACCTCTCCCTCTATGCGAATTTGTCTCCCAAGAGAATCCCAGTAAAAGGTCATCGCCGCGTACGGATTTTTAGCGAGGTGCTGACCCTTTCGCGAATTGCTATTGGTAAAAAATCTAAAACCAGCAGCATCAAAACCTTTAAGAAGAACGATTCTTCCTTCGGGACGTCCCTGATCGTTCACGGTAGAGAGACACACCGCGTCATGAAAAGTAACGTTGTCAGCGGATTCTTGTTCCGCAAACCATTGAGCGAATAGTTGGAGAGGATCAGGGAGGAGACTTGCTTCTGATAAGGCATCCATTAGGAATCCTCTGATGGTTTAAGTTTTTCAAGCAGTACGCTCCACACATTATCAGCGACGATTTTTTGTCCCGCCTCGTTTGGATGGATGCCATCACCGAGGTTCAGCTCTGGTTCTGCCGCGACTCCTTCTAATAGGAAGGGAATCAAAGCAATGTCTTGCTCTTTAGCAATTGTGGGAAATAGGTTGTTAAACGCCGAGGTGTAGGTCTCACCCATATTCGGAGGTATCAAAATCCCTGCACGAATTATTTTGCTTTCTGGAT
>CAYGNZ010000011.1:14386-21278 GCA_964351345.1 uncultured Bdellovibrionales bacterium
AATTCCGGCAAGGTTTTCCCGGGTCAGGTCAACCGGTATGCCGCGCAGTCCGTCGTTAGCACCAAGAGCAAGGACCAGGACGCTTACTTTTTGCCGTAACAGCCAGTCCAATCTTCGCAAGCCACCCGCCGTAGTGTCGCCACTGACTCCGGCATTCACTACTGAGAGTCCTGCATCAACCTCCTTAATTTTGGCGCGAAGTAGATTGGGATATGAATCTTCCGGCGCGATTCCATATCCTGCGGTCAGGCTGTCACCAAGAAAAAGCACTACTCCCGAGCTTGAGGAAGCCTCAGCCTCCTGTGCTGCTGAAATTCCAACAAAGTTGAAATGAATAAGAAAGAGGCACGTCAAAAGAAATCGACCGGGAGCTTTTTTAAACATGCAGTGCAGTTTCCCTCTCTAAACTCTTACTAAAGCGTGCCCAGAGAAGAAATACCGGGTAGAAATACCGAGTAGCAGTACCGAGGTAGTATTCATCGAAGGGCACATAGTTCGACGTCAAATGGCTCATTCCCTTACGATACTCGTCGTAAGTGCAATAAAAACCGCCCTGGAGCGAGAAAATTAAAGTAAACGAAGGCGATGACTGAAGAAAGCATATTACGATTACATAACGTCAGCAAAGACTATACCAGTGGGCAGTCCCAACTCGCCGTGCTTAACGGTGTAAACCTTTCTATTGAATCCGGTACGAGTTGCGCCCTGGTTGGTCCCTCGGGAAGTGGGAAAACCACTTTGTTGGGAGTGTGTGCCGGGCTTGATAGTGTCTCACGGGGAGAGATTACTCTGCTAGGGCAGGTGTTAACGAAGATGTCTGAAGACCAGCTTGCCAAGCTCAGGAGTGAGTATGTGGGTTTCGTTTTTCAATCTTTTCAGCTCATCCCAACATTAACTGCACTTGAAAATGTGATGGTTCCGGCTGAGCTCATCGGAGAACGCAATGCCGAGGAGAAAGCCAGCGAGCTACTCTCGGTTGTCGGACTTGGTTCACGACTCACGCACTACCCGGCGCAACTTTCTGGCGGTGAACAACAACGAGTTGCGATCGCGCGCGCGTATATCAACACGCCTAAAATTCTGTTTGCAGATGAACCCACCGGGAACCTTGATGAAGAAACCGGAGCGGCCATTGAAGAGCTACTCTTTACGCTGAATAAGGAGTCCGGCACGACGCTACTACTCGCAACGCACGATCTCACTCTTGCCCGTAAAACGGATCGGGTGCTTTCGATGCGCGCAGGTCTGATAGTTGAAGATCGTAGTGGCTCTGCACTGGAGCTTACTCAATGAGCCGTCGTTCGTGGATTCTTCGTATGGCGTACCGTGATGGTAGGCGATCCTTAGTCTACCTAATGCTCGTTGCGGCATCGATTGTTATCGGCGTTGCCGCTCTTGTTTCGATTAACTCGTTTAAAGACAATGTCGAGCGGGCGGTTGATGAAAACGCCAAGCCGCTTGTTGGTGCAGATTTGGTGGTAAAAAGCCGCGTGGCATTTTCTCCAGAGGCGGAGCGAGTTTTTGCAACGATTGATGGAGAGGTTTCTCATGAAGCTACCTTCGCTTCGATGGTGTATTTTGAAGCGAGTAAAGGCTCTCGGCTTGTCCAAGTCAACGCTCTCGAGGGTCAGTTTCCCTACTACGGACAACTAGAAACAGAACCCGCCTCAGCGGAGCAACGTTTTCGTTCAGGGGGGGAGGCGATAGTTGATCAGGGACTGATGCTGCAATTTGATGCAGAAGTTGGCGAGTATATCAAACTCGGGCAGTCGCGTTTTCGAATTGCGGGTATTTTAAAGCGAGTGCCGGGCGTGATCGATGCACGAAATGCTATCGCACCTCGTATTTATATCGCGCATAGCGACTTAGCTGCTACGAAGCTTATTTCGCGAGGCAGTCGAGTGCGCTACAAAAAGTATTTTAAGCTGAAAGATTCACTTGCTGCTGAACGAATTGCCCGAGAGAAAAAGGCAAAGTTTATTGCGCTTGGTTTGAGCGTAGAAACTATTGAGACCCGTAAGGAGTGGCTCAATAAATCTCTTAGTTCCGCCTATGCCTTTTTGGACCTCGTGGGTTTTGTCGCACTTATCCTCGGCGGAATTGGGGTTGGCGGGGCGACGCACTCGTATTTACAGAAGAAAGAGAGAGCTATCAGTCTTCTTCGTTGTCTCGGCGCAAGTTCTGCTGATGTGTACCGAATTTTTCTTATTCAGCTAGTGACTTTTGGTGGCCTCAGTATTGTGCTGGGAGTACTTATCGGCGTTGGCATTCAGCTCGTCCTCCCCATACTTTTTCGTTCTTTTCTTCCGGTGAATGTCGAGGTTTTTATATCGCTGAAAGCGATTGCCTTGAGCGCAGCAGTAAGTTTGGCGATCCTACTGTTATTTGCCCACCCTGCGCTACGTCAAGCAAGGAGCATCCCTCCATTAGCTGCTCTTCGTATGATGGTCGTCGGTCCTGCAGAGGGACTGCGCGCGAAGTATGGTACCTGGGCACTTATCCTCTTTTGTTCCACACTTTTTGCAATTCTTCATAGCGGTGAGCTTGTCACGGGATTATTGTTCGCTGGCAGCGTATTCGTCTCCTGGGGCTTGCTTCTACTTCTTGCCAGCACACTCATCGCAGGCATCAAACGTTTCTTGCCGGCCAGTGCTCCGTACTCCCTACGGCAGGGGTTTGCCAATCTGTACCGACCACAAAATCAAACGAAGCTACTCATCGCATCTGTCGGCATTTCTGTGTTTTTGATGTGCTTAGTTTTTGTGTCCGAAAATGCGGTGCTTGGAAAAGCTGCCCAGCTCGGAAGCGGAAAACAAGCAAATATGATTCTTTTTGACATCCAAGCAGACCAACGCCGGGAGGTGGAAAGCTTGGTGCGGCAGACGGGGCTAACGGTAGTTGAGACCGTTCCGCTTGTCACAATGCGGCTTGATTCTGTGAAAGGAACACCAGTAAATACGCTGCGAAAACAGTTGGAACAGAAAGAAAATGATTGGATTTATACGAGAGAGTATCGCTCAACGTATCGAGCGAAGATGACAGACGCTGAAGAGTTGATCGCAGGAGAGTGGGTCGACAACGTGAGCGCAGATCAGCAAGTGATTCCAGTATCTGCGGAGAAACGAATTGCGGAACGCTTGGGTATTGAGGTTGGAGATTCATTAGGTTTCAATGTTCAGGGAGTGCCCATCCAAGCCAAAGTTACTAGTATCCGAGAAGTAGACTGGCAGCGAGTACAACCCAACTTTTTCATGGTCTTTCCCCCGGGGGCATTAGAGGAAGCGCCTCAGATTTTCGTGCTTGTTGCGCAGGCAGAGAGCGAAGCGCAATCTGCGAAACTTCAGAAAGCGAGCGTGGCGCAGTTCCCTAATGTTTCCATCATTGATTTTCGCCTCGTCCTTAAAACCGTTGATCTCATAGTTGAACGCTTGAGTTTGGTACTAAGATGGATTGCGATGTTTAGCGTTGTTGCAGCCGCAGTAGTGCTCTTTGTTGCAGTACTTGCGACGCGGAATCAACGAACTGCTGAGAATGCCTTGCTCAAAACACTGGGTGCCTCGCGTCGCGTTGTGCTGCAAATCACTACCTGGGAGTACTTGATGCTCGGCGTTCTTGCTGCCGCAGGTGGTGCGGTGTTTGGAGTAATCAGTGGTGGAGTACTGAGCTATTATGTTTTTGAGTCTGCGTTTATTTGGACCTTAAAGCCGGTAATGCTCGTGACGAGTTTAACCGTGCTGCTCACACTAATTCTAGGTCTACTCGGTAGTGAGGGAACGTATCGCGTTGGTGCACTCGAAGTGCTTCGTCGGGAATACTAATTCGCAAGCAGGAGCGGTAAAGAGAGAGGGATAGTTTTGTCTTTTCCGTAACCCTTTTTCTCGGTGAGTCTCTCCAGAGCCTCAACTCTCGCTGTTGAGAGGGGATGTGTTGAGCTGAGTAGTTTGTAGAGTAAGCGGTTCTCTGCCTCAGAGATTCGTTGAAAAAAATCGACTGCTCCGCCCACATGTCCGTATTTCTTGTTCAGGAGATCAAGGGCGAAGGCGTCCGCTTCTAGCTCTTGTGCTCGCGAAAATCCCCCCTGAGTACTGCGGCTGAGATCAGCAAAAAGTGAGCTGACGTAGGATTCTTGTCCGGTAAGAGCAACTGCGAATAAAAACAGCACTAAGGTTCGACCAAGGCCTTGCAGGTGATCCTGACCAGCGTAGTGACCAAGCTCATGGGCGAGAACCATGCTCAGTTCATTTTCAGACCGTACCTTAGCAAGTAAGCCTCGATACACCACAATATGCCCACCGGGAAAGGCAAGCGCGTTTACGGTATCTTCATCGAGCAGATGAACTTGGTATGAACGCGCAGGCGGAGGCAAAAATTGAGCGAGCTCATCGACGAGTTGTTGTAATTTCAACCGAGTGAGCTCGGGACCTTCATTCCCACTTGCTTCTGGTTGAAATACATTTGCGAGATACTGATGTGCTTGAGCCTCATAGCGTTGAAGCACGATCTCGACTAGGAATCCTAGAGCAACATACACGAGAACACCGAGCACTCCGAGTGCGCCGAGCAAGACAAAGAAATCTCGCAGCGGAGAAGCATCAGGTGCGTTTACGTTTACCGTGTTTGAAGGTAGTTTTGGGGTGTACTTTCCGATCATTGGGTAAGACCATTACTGCACGGCAGTGGTGCGCACTATCTCCAGACAGCGGTCCCGTACGCAAGCGCTTCAACGCTGCCTACTGCTCCCTTCGTATTCGCTGCATTGCCAATTGTGGAGGTTTCCACACGAACATTTAGAATAATTTCAGCGCAAGGAGCCGCTTCTTTTAACCGTAACACGGCTTCGCGACGGGCGCGATCGACTAAGGATTCATAGGGTCCTACTGAACCACCAACGAGGCACTTTAAGATAGCAAGCGCCCGCTTAAAATAATCAATAGAGATCACGACGTTTTCAGATACTAACTCAGATCGACTCACTCCTACAGGCTCTGAGAGCGTTCTCATACTTACCGCGGGTAGACCGATTAGCTCTTCTTCTCGTTTTTGAATTGACTTGTAGTGTCGGCGCTCATTAAAGGTACCTGCGAGGTATCCCACGACAAACAGAACGCAGAAAACTATAAAGGAAAAATACTCAGCCATCGGCTTATCCCAATCGAACTGCCGTACCGTAGACGTAGAGTTCCGCCGCACCTTGCGCTACTGAAGAGGTAGAGAAACGGACATTGACAATAGCATTTGCTCCCAGATCTTTTGCTTGAGCAATCATTCGTGTCACCGCCTGATCCCGTGCATCCTGGAGTAGTTCGGTGTAGCCGACCAATTCACCGCCAACAATGTTTTTCAGCGATGCCATCAAGTCTCGGCCAAGGTGCTTTGCGCGGACCGTACTGCCGTTGACCAGTCCAAAATGTTCCACAATTTGTTTTCCGGGTACGGATTCAACGTTTGTGAGTATCATCAGAGGGCCCTTCGAGGTGCTCAGTTCAATAACAGAGAATGGCAATCAATAGGGAGAGTCTAGTATTTCTTGCTCACTGCACGCACTTCTTTTTCGAGCTGATCATCAGACCAATACATTTCTTTCTGTATTGCAGAGAGGAAATCGAGATTTTCGCCGATCATGAGGTCATAGACATCGATAATCCCTCTGACGCCTCGTTTATCCTCAATGGCGAGAAAATACATTGAAGCTCGAGCATAATCCTCTCCACTGCCCGCGAACGTGAAACGTCCAGGCTGCTGCTGAAAAGACGCCTTTGCCCGTGCTGCCGTTTCTTTCTTCAACCCACGAGCGTCGAGCAGAGAGGAATGATTCGCAGCATGCATCTCAAACCAGGTGGCAAAACCCTCTGCACGCATGCGGTTATGTCGGGGAGATTTTCGTAGCATATAATACTCAACGGCGTGCCCCATCTCATGGACCAGCACTTCTGCCAAATCAGAATCAGCCACCGATGCCCGAGAGGCTCTACGCCCGCCGCAGCCTGCAGCAACTCGTTGTCCGACGATATAGATATTTGCAGGAGGGGTCATCCAACCGGGATGACAATTGCCGACGAGTTTGGCTGGAATTTGAGTTTGAGGAAGATCCGCATCCATAAACACTACATTCCACTTTAGGTCGAGACTCTGAAGATCACTAGGGAATGCAGCAGTGCGTAGTGCGCGACTCACCGTCTGAGCAGCCTCTGCCATAGCGCGTTTTGGTGTTCGTCCGAAAAGCGTCTCCACACTACGCGGCCAACGTAATTCAATTGTTCCCACCGAGGTTGCCATGGACTCCCGGCGTATGTTTCCAGAGAGGTTAATTTCATCGGGCTTTGCTAAATGATAGCTCTGAGGTGCTCCCTTCTCCGCGTCGAAACACTGAGCATGTCTTCGATAACGAGTGGGTACTTGATACAGAGAGCGAACTTGTTTTTGTTTTCCTTGTTTTGTGATGTAGCGACAGATTTCTCTCTTCCGCTCGGCAGATGCTTCAGGGAGGGAAAGCGAGACAAGCAGCACTCCAGAAAAAACAAAGAGTAGAAGGGCAAATTCTGTTCGCGGTGTAACCACGGAAACCAATCGGCCTAGCATGACAGTTTTCTCCTCAACAGTGAGAATAGGTGAATTCGTTGTAGCGGGTTGACTAGTATAATTCTCGACAGCTTGTGGCACTTGCTGAATACGTCTCTGCGCAATCCTTTTTCTACCGCAATATTGGATAGTTATGGCTGGATTTCGGAGGGAGGTTTGGCAGGTCCGAATACCGCTAATCAGTGTTGAGCGATGCTGTTGCTCCGGTATGCATCCACAAGGTTTTCAAGAATAGCAATCTTCTCTCGTATGTGCGCACCTACCTCGGTGTCAGAAAGCAGTCGTGAGGGAGTATGACGTTGAATTTGCTGAA
>CAYGNZ010000012.1:0-6568 GCA_964351345.1 uncultured Bdellovibrionales bacterium
TAGTTACGCATATTGTGTTTGTTGCGCAGAGACCTCGGAAACGCTCAATAGTCTAGCGAACAATGACGGCCGACAGCCAACTGAGTTGGAGGACGTGAGCAGCAAAGAACTCTGGACGATGGCCGAGCGAGCTTTTCTTGGAGTGCAGGAAGACGGCGGCGGCGGTGGCGGAGCTGGTGGCGGCGGAGCCGACAAGCTTAAGAAGAACTTGGAGATGTTTAAAAAGCTCTACGGCGACATCGTTTTAACTGTTGAAGATGGTGAGTATAGCGGAGGCGGAAACGGTGAAGGTGGTGCAGCACGAACTGTTGGTGAACGGGGGGAAGATTCAGCTCAGCTTGCCGGATTACTCGGCGGCCTCGGCGCAATCGGACTCGGTGCTGCCGGGCCAGGCGGAATCGGGGGCGCCGGTGGTGGAGGTGGCGGCGGAAATGGGCCAAAGAAATTTACCTACCGCTATCAGATGCCAAAATGGAGTCCGCAAAAAATAGTGGCGATGTACAAGAACATTTGTAATCACGAGAAAGAGGTTGGGCATGAGGATCTCACGGAGCCTGGAAAGTGTTTGCAAGGCGGCGGTGGTGGTGCTGCACGCACTATCAACGACCAGTCTAATCAACTGGCGCAAGCTGCTGGCGGAGGGGGTAGTGGAGATACTGAGGTCGAAGAGGACTTCGGTATGAAATACGGTATCTGCCCCGCTCTCGCGAACATACTTGAAGGTTGGGAAGACACGCTGGGTCGAAGTCAAGGGACAACTCTTCCCGCTACTGGAGGTCCAGCCGCTCCTGGCGCGAACTTGGGCAATATCGCTCGGGCCAATCCGGATCGCCTTGCTCAGACAACCAATAATGGGAGTGCAGGTTCCGATGAATTTGATCAGTGGTGGATTGAGGCGAGTATGGGTCATCCACTTAATGGAGACGATATCCGCGAATTTCTTGCACTGAATGGAGATCCTTCTAAGAGTGTTAAAAAAGATGAGGTGAACGGAATACTTGCTCGAGTGATGGAGAGTTTTTGTGAGGCATCTGCCGTTGCCGCACTTTCACGAATGCATGCTGTAACGAAGGCGCATTTTACCGACATGATTTCACTTAGCCAGGCGCTTACTGCAGCGGAAAAGGCAAAGCTTGCGCAGCTCGTCGAGCGATACACTCATTACCTTGCGCTTGCGGAGTCCGATACCACTTCAAAATATCTGGTGGAAGCTTCGATGGCGGGTATGTCAATCCAGTATGATAGGTGGAAGACAGTTCAGATGGCCCAGGGAGCGCAAAGCAGCATCGCGAGTACGGATAACGCTTCGGTTGCGGCTGGTATGACGAACATGCTGTCTGGAGGACAACTCCTTACTCAGGCAGGTGGCGGCGGCGCCGCAGCTGGACCAGTCAATGGCCGAACACTGCAACCAGGAACAGTTGAGAGTTTTACCAGAAACTTTGGACCAGCGGCGGGTGCAAGAGTAGCGCAAGCTGAAGCGAAACGAGGTCTTCTTGATCCAATTACTTCAACGCTTCGCCGTTTGACGGGGGGGAGTTAACCCCGAGTAAGAGCGCGCGCAAAGGATCCTGCGCGCAGGTTTGGGCAGTGAAAGGCAAGGTCTGATGAAGGTTTTACGTAAGGTGGCTGTGAGAGTTTCCGCAATGCTTGCATTGCTTCTCACCGCTACGAACCTTGCCTTTGCCGCGGACGGCAATGTCGTTGTTGCCGGTACCTTCGCCGGGGCTATACTCGAACATCACGGGTACCTCACCCAAGCTGCTTTTCTCACGCAGTTTCGCTCATTTTTTCGAGATGCCGGAGCTTTTCTTTATTTAATTGCAGGAATCGGAGCTGTCGTTTCAGTTGCGATGTATGGAAGCTTTCGAGCAGCACGCTATCTACTACTGGGGCCTGCGCTATTTTGGTTTCTAGTTGGTCCGACAACTGCAACCAAGGGAGTATTGTGGCAGCTTGGAGATGGTGAACCTCTTGGTGAATTACGTGCGCAAGGTGAGGAGGCGGCAGTAAATTTCCGAGATAAGGTTCTCGATAAAATGGACTCTCTCGGTGGAAACGATGACATAGAGGTCGCGACCGGATTCTGGCTTTTTGCTTGGCCAATTAATGAGTTCGTAAACGAGTTTGTTGGAAAGATGCTCGATAAAGAAAGCTCAGAAGATCTTACCTCCAATCAAAAAGTCGGTGCACTTGAAGTTATCGCCGGAATGGTGCCAAAGGACAAACAAAATATTCAAAAAATAGATGCCTTTGCCACTGAATGCGGTCGGATGTTCACGGCGGCAACAGCGGCTGCCGCGAGCATGATTGATAGTAAGAAGGCAGGAGGGGGCAACGCTGATGCGGGCTCCTTAAAAGAAACACACTTGAAGTCTGTCGAGAAGTTTGCCGGTGAACCGTTTCGGCCGACGATGGAGAACGGATACACCGAGTGGATTATGGCTCATCAGGGAACCGGAACAAGTGAGCTTGCAGATAAGCTTTATGATCCAAGTGTAAAGAAGCCCTATGAGAAGATGAGCTGTGCGGATGCGTGGGCCGTAATTGCCGAAGAAACCTGGCACAAAGCGGGTGCGGAAATTCCCCGAGTATTGAGACTAGGAACTGGAAACTGGAATTACAGTGACGGAAAAGACAAAGTCTGTGAGCAGCTCTCGAATAAGTCTTTCGATGATGACGAAAATGCAGGTTGCAACTTACGACCCGCACTTGCAATGTCGATGCTGTACAATCATCTCACCTCAATGACAACCGCAAGTCGTATTCTTGCCGCGCACTGGAATGATGCTGACGGGCTCAACCCAGTTTCGGATACTATTGTCGCGGGAGCTATTAAGAAAAACTATATTCCAATTCGCGACACCAACGGCGATCCAGTTACGCGCACGTTGTCTGATGCATCGGGGCGCGCTGTCTATGAAATGAAAGTTGAACCACGTCCGGGATTAGGACTAGATGAGCGCGGACCGGAATGGGTGCCAATGACTACCTTAATCGGTGTGCACGGTATGGACCACGCGATGTGGGTGGCAACACGACGGTATGAAGTCAGTAGACTACGTCAAGAAATCTATACCTTCGCTATGCAGTTGCCCTACTTCCAGGGCATGGCTCTGTATCTTATCGCGGTTTCTTATCCATTTCTGGCTCTGATTGTAATCTTACCTGGAAAAGCCGCAAACATTATGATGCTACCGTTAGCATGGCTTTGGATTAAAAGCTGGGATATTGGCTGGGCAGCGGTAATTATTCTCGACAAGGTAATGTATAACAACTTACCAGCCTGGGAACTTGAAGAATCTCTTCGTACCGGACCATGGACATCGGTCAATCAGTTGCCTGAAGTAATTGCACAGGGTTTTAACTTTGACCCGATCGGAAGCCTTCACATCTACTATTCAGTTGTCGCAATGGTTGCAATTGCAATTCCTGCAATTACAGGTGCAGCGACAATACGAGCACGTAAGGCGGTGCTTGCTTCTTTCGCTGATGCTGCAAAATCCGCCGCAGCAGATCGAGCCGAAGCCGCAGGAGATGCCTTCAGTATTAAGGCGCAGAGTCATCGTGTCGCAATGATGGCGAAAGTAAAAGGGTATGCAAAGCTTAGTACAATTCAGAATAGCGGGGGCGCCGAGGGCGGAGGCCGAGGTGCGATCGGACATGTTTACGGGGCGATGAAAGCTCGACTGCATACATTTAGCAGTAATGATCTAAAGAAAATTTACGACTCGGACCCCTCTGTTATCGCTAGTTTGCCCGCGAATCTAATGAAGGCACGTTCAGACTATATTCGAGCAAAGAAGGAAATAACTGCCGCTGAAACGCGGTTCGAAGGCCAGCTACTATCTGAGTGGCATCCTACCCTTGGACGTTTTGGTCTCGTCCAGATGTACCAAGAAGCGTATGCGTCTGCGATGGCTGGTCCTGGGGGATTTGAGCTCAGTGGTATTAGTACTTCAACCGGGCAAAGCTACGCCAGTCTTTTCGCCAAAAAAACCGAGATGCTTTTCGAAAATAGAAATGCTCTCACTGAACAAATTGCCAAAGACTTCACTCAAGGAGTGAGCGGAAGTTTGGATCGAATGTTTGATGGCAAGAAAGGAGACTTCAGTACTGGTGATGCGGTGGCGAAGTGGATGTTCAACGGCGCAGCTATAAACGCTGCTGTTGGTGATGATACGTCAGCACTGCAACTCCTCCGTCAAAGTTACGGACGAGACAGTACCATGAGCGACTCCGATCTAATGTGGCGACTGTTTCACACCGTACCCAATCAAACTAACACCAGTATCTTTGATGCGATCTTCAAACAGAAGATAAATTCCCCGGTGCCTGGTGGTGGGGGTTCTTATATCGACCGCCTCCTAAGAACCTCGGGCGGTGCAAGTAAGCCAGCGTTTAGTGTGAACAACGGTGCGGTAAGCTTAGGCAAAATGACTTTGGTGGCTCCTGAGGTTGTCGCCTCTCAATTTTGGCAAGCCGTTCCTGGATTATCAGCGGATGTTCGAGATCGCCACGCAGAAGCGATAGGTCGTGAGTTCGAAGCGTACGGTGGCAACGCAACCCTCGATGAGCAACAACGTGCAGAAAGAGTTTCGTTTCTCTCAAGTACGTTTAGCACTCTCTTTCCTGCGGAGTATCAAAGTGAGTTTGGCGCGGCAACCCCCACATTATCGGAGCTAAGTGCATTCGCTGTGGAAGCATCCACTCGTGATGCAGAAAAGAAAGCGAATTTCTATGCCCAAGAAGTAAATGCAGGTCGTTTGCAGCCGTTCACGACAACAATGTGGGTAAATGAAATTCAACACGGCCAACTTCCAGCGAACTTAGCAATGGTTGCTGAAACTGCTGG
The DNA here is from genome assembly GCA_964351345.1 of uncultured Bdellovibrionales bacterium. Lineage (GTDB taxonomy): Bacteria > Bdellovibrionota_C > UBA2361 > SZUA-149 > SZUA-149 > SZUA-149. The sequence continues at coordinate 4,856 of CAYGNZ010000012.1, forward strand.
GGGACAGGCGATGATTGATGCCTGGTTGGAGCGGCGTCGGAATAGGGCCCAGTTCGCACCGGAGCAGGGTCAAGGAACCTTCATCTTCGAACCGTCAGATTTCTTTGGGAGATCTGACTAATGAATATACGAAACTTTGTTCATTACGGTTCGTGGTTGTTTTGTTTGGGCTTGCTCATACTCGTTCCGAGTGAAGCGTTTGCTCAAGAGAACGGTGCCTCAGCAGGGACTTTGATTGCCGCTGTTTTGGAGCAAGTTGGTTATCACGCGCAAGCGCAAGTATTGGATAAACTCGGTGACCTTATAGGTTGGGCTGGAGCCCTGATATATGTCGGCGTACTGTTTAGCGCTGTTCTTACCGTTGCGCTTAGTGGCAGCTACCGAGCTGCCCTCTGGATTCTTGTCGGTCCGCCGATTTTCTTTTGGGTCTCAGGAATCGAGGTCGCAGGAAGCAGCAACACTATCGCAGGAGCAGGCGTAGAGTGGCGATTCGGGAAATTTGATGACTCGACTACTGCGAATAATAAGCAAACCGTACTCTCGAATCAAAACAGCGGAACTCCTGGGGAAGTCGCGTTCCTTTTCCACAAATACAATGAACTCATTTCGGAGGTGTCGCAAAAACTCATCAGCATCATCACGAACGATGATATGCATAAGCAAATGCTGTTTATGGCTCGCCAAAGGACTTTGGAGGATTTATTTGGCGATCAAATCACACAAGGCCCAGTGAATGCGCTGGCGGCTCATTTTCTTGCGCAATGCCACAACGAAATAGCCTTTGCTCGTACAATAGCTCGAGGGAACAGAGCAGAAGCAAATAAACGAGATTCATCTTACGAAGATGCAAAAACACAGTATTGCGATCTTTGGGACAAAAAAGACAAACCCTTCGAGCCAGGACCTGCGCAAAACTTTGTGTATCAACTTGGTGAGGTTCCGGGCAGCGAGGTGAGTGTCGAAGAGCATCTTACAGAAGGGAAGTGGGATCATGGTGTCGTAAGCTGTCAGCAGCTATGGGGTTGGCTGCTAAAAGGCGCTCGTCTTGCGGTACAGACAAAGGGTCAAACTGCTGCCAATAAGAATATTGACAGTAACGCATATATTCTTTTCGGAGAGGAGATATGGAATACCGTTGTCGCTGATATAAACAAAATCCTCATCGAGGATGAAGATGTTGAAAGCTACAAGCAGGAAAGTCCAGGAGATCCCTGTCCGAATAATGCAGAGGAAGGCGGCGCTGCGGATGGTAACGGCCAGAGCTTTGAGGTCCTTGAAAAAATCTTCGCTGCGTACTTACTTAAAAAGAAGATGAGCGACACCACTGTCGGTGCTTTTCTTTCTCGGGTCAGGACCGGACATCGAGACATTACTCCGAATGAAGATACTGCGAATCGAGCTCGTTCAAACCCTGTCAAAAAAGCAGAAGTGCTGAGAAGAAATAAGCAGCATGAATTCGCGGAGGCAAGGAAGTTCGAAGCATTTATGCTGATCAACCTATTCCCTTATCTTCAGGGAATTTTATTGTACGCCCTCGCGGTCATCTTTCCGTTTTTCGCTTTGCTTATTATTGTCCCTGGCCAAGCCGGAGGCTTCTTCACGTGGATGGCACTCTGGGCCTGGGTGAAGTCCTGGGATGTAGGTTTAGCTCTTATCGTTCTCGCGGATGAAATACTTTGGGCTTTGATGCCAAAAACTTCATTTGTAGATCCA